>JAJZJL010000032.1 GCA_021810145.1 Planctomycetota bacterium
TGAATGCCTGGGCCGGAAAGAATCCCGGCCTGCTGACCGATGCTCTGGTCGATTCGTCCTGAGCTCGCCCGCCGGAGCCGCGGAGCGGTAAACAGTTACATCCTTTCCACCAAGGCTTTGGGAGTCACGGTACCGCGGAACAACGGTATGCTGACATGACAAGTTAAGCTACGGGAGCCTGTCACAAATATCATTTTCGGCGATACAGTTGGGGATCCACGGCCGCACACATGGCCGCAGCGTCAAGAGAATGATTTACAAACGCTTTGATTTGCCGCACCTGATGAAGCGTATTGTTGATGAGTTGCTCATGGGGAACATCCAACACCGTGAAATTACTTCGGCCTTTCAACCAGAGATCGACCGCGTCGAGTTCCCTTTGAAAAATCGCCATCAACCGCTGATTCTCCGCATCGGAGGCGGCAATTTTCCCGAGCATCGCCTGCTGTGACGCCACGACCTGCCGCAATTCCCGCCGCATAAATAAAACACGATATTCAAGATTCTCAGGCAGATCATACAGCAGGCGATAAATGACTTTTACAGCCCGGCCCGGCGCGTCGGCCAGCCAAGCCGCATTGAGGCGCGTTTGTTTCACCGCTTCCAGTTCAAAGTACCCACGGGGATTGCTGGTATCAGCCGTGCGCATATTATCTGTAAGCACAGGCATTCCACCGGCGTGGAGCATCTGCATCATCAGAGAGGTGCCGGATCGAGGCAATCCCGAGACAATAATTATGGCTTCTGTTTTTCGCACCAACCGCCCCGCCGCACACTGACTCTCTGATATATCATCGCCATCTTACAGACTGTCAATATAAGTTTGCAGTTCTTCCATCGGCACCGCTGAATTTACTGCCAGGTACAAAATCAGCAAGCTGAATGCCGCCACAACCAAAACGTCATAGGGAAATTTCAGATAATCCAGTCCACCGGTCATGCTTTTTGACCCGATAAAATCCAGCAACCACAAGCCACCAAGATATGGAAACGCCCACCAGGTGCTTTTCCATGGAAGCTCGGTAATATTTTCGCGTTTTATGAGCCGCCAAGCCAGAAACAGCACCAGTGCCGCGGCAATAACTTCCATCAGAAAAGTGAGCGTGGCAACTCCGGACCAGTACACAATGAGATTGGAAATAATGAAGGTAATTGGAGCCAGAACATTTGCCATCGGTACGCGAAAGGGTCTTGGCCGACTGGCCTCGGGCAGTGTGCGCCGCAGCGATAGCAGCACCACGGGTCCGATGCCATAAGACAACACCATCACATCTGAAATTTCATCTACCATTTTATGCCAACTCGGAAAAGGGAGCATGAACAAACATCCGACGGCAAAACTGACCATGCTGGCCGCCCAGGGCACACCAAATCGGTTCAAGCGCTGCAGCGAACTGTGAATGAAGCCATCCTCGCTCATAGCACCGATTACCCGCGACGAAGTCGTGGCATAGATGAAGCCGGTTCCACCCGGAGAAACGACCGCATCGGCATACAGCAACATCGCCAGCCATGCCAGGCCAATTCCGGATGCCAGTGCCGCCAGCGGCCCGGCCCCCACGGTAAAGCCTCTGGCATGGTCCAGCGCCCCCCATCCGTATTTGGCCAAATCCACCGGATTGATCGCCATGACAAATGCCAATTGTAAACCGATATAGATAATCATGCCGATGAGGACCGATCCGATAACGGCTATGGGAATATACCGTTGCGGGTGCGACGTTTCACCGGCCAGTTCCACGGCCTGTCTGAAGCCCAGAAAGCTGAAAATCACCCCGGCTGTACCCAATGCCGTAAACACACCACGGATATTGGAGACCAGCTCATGCTTCTGGACATGCAGATTGGCCGTATGATGTGCTCCGATCAGCAGACCAATAATTGTCACAAGCGGGACAGCCAGCTTCCACCATCCGGCGGTTGTGCTGATCCGCATTACCCATTTGATTCCGAAGAGATTCAACACCGTAAAGACCGCCAGCATGCAAACCGCAAATCCAAAACCCGCGGGTGTCAGGGCATGATTGTTCGGATAAATCAACCATGGCCAGATATTGGCCATGTAACTCAGCGTGGCCAGCACCTCTACCGGTGCGACGGAAACATAACCTAAAAACAGTATCCAGCTCCAGATCCGCGACAAGAACATACCGTGGCTTAAATGCGGAAAGTGCACCACCGCCCCGCTGCGCGGAAACATGGTCGCCAATTCGGCATAGACCAAGGCCAGCAGAAGAATGGCAATGCCGCCGACCATCCATGAAAAAACGCTTAACGGGCCGGCTTGCTGCGCTGCTTCCATCGGGCCTTTTAGCCAGCCCGATCCAATGATTCCGCCGAGGCTGGCATACAGCAATCCAATAACGCCAGCCTCTCGTCTTAATCCGCTTTTCTTACCCGATGAATCTGCCATGCCTGCCATCAGCTCCTGCTCAATAACCCCGGCGAATCAATGTTCCGCTTATTCTCGCATGAACGCCGTTATAGATGCACCAGCATTCACACATTCAAGTTGCAGGTAGTGTACCAAGCATCAAGGGGATCGTCAGGATTTTTCACGCAGGAAAAGAAAAGCCGCCGACAAAATATGCCGACGGCTTAAAAGAACGCCTGTTGAACACCTAACGCGCAGTCAAGGCAGATGCTGCTTTCAGGACTCGCGCCGCTTGCGCCAGGCCAGAAGGCCGGTTGCCCCCGCGGCCATCAGCAGCAAGGAAGCCGGTTCGGGTACCGGATTGGCACTACCCGTAACCAGAGCCGCCCCACCGGTATCTCCAACCGCGATGGGAGTATTGGCTGAAGTTTCAAAGGCATAGCCAAGTATCTTGCTGTTAAAATCCACCAGATTGGTCGTTTGCTCGGTGGTGGTGTTGAACGAAAAAGCAGCCCAGCCGTAAAAATCTTTGCCGTTGGCGCTGGTTGCGCGTAAGCCGGTATAAAGCACTTCATGATTTCCAGCCTTCACCACATTGGTGCTGGTGTAACCACCGGTGGCAAACACAAAGTTATTGCCCGTACCGCCCACCTCTGTTCCTTTGGACAGAAAATCCAAGGTGGATGTGGCCCCACCAGTGGGCGATGCAACAACCGTTACCGCATCGGTTCCTGGAACCATTCCGGAGAAGGTCAAACTGGCATCACCACTGATCCGGTTAAGAGAAGTCATCATTCCCAAAAACGCGTTGCCGCCGCCGTAGTTAATGAAGGCCTCGCCACTGGGGGTTAAAGTGGTCATCGGTGCGTTGATTTGCGTGTATTGCGGTGTTGCTTGCGCCGCACCGGTTGCAATGATCGACAAACTTACCGCGGCATAAGCCGCCAGACGGGCGTCGAGAGATGTCTTTTCACCCGTTAACGATCTGGAGGAATCTTGTTTTTTATGTGTCATGGATAATCTCCTGTAAAAAAGCTTAATTAACGTAACAATAGGTAATAAACACCCGGATTATGCCGACGCTCAGCGGCCGGCATTGCCGCGCCGGCGACGCGCCGGAATCAGGAAAGCCAGAGCACCAAGAGCGATCAGCGCCAGCGGTGCGGGTTCCGGAACCGCCGCCAGTTGCCCAGCCGAATTTGTGGCCAGGGAAGGTGAGGTTGCCGCATTGCCGGCGTAGCCCAGACCATACATGCTTTCCAACGTCCGCAAAATGCTGTAGCTGTTGAACATCTGACTGGACTGCCCGGGAACATACAGGGACGTATCGCCATTGATAATTGTGGCAATATGATTGTTATCCTGCAGCGTATAGTTATTCTCATCCCATGTCACGAGAAGCAGACTGTTATTCGTTTTCGCCCATTGAACATATCCGTTGAGGTTCTGTTGCAAGAAGCTGTCTCCAGCTTGAATGGTGCCGTTATGCATGTCATAAGCCAGATTGGGAATAACAAAGGACACCGTGGGCAATGCCGCATAACCCGCGGCGGTGGTGGGGAATTCTGAAAATCCGGTCATGGTGGAAAGCGGAAGTTGATTGCCGGATACACTGCTGAGACTTGGATTAACCCAGTTGATAACCGCATTGTGCTTCCGGGCGTAGGTTTGATTGGTCGTGCCATTGTTGTACGTGGCCTGGTTGTAATTCGTGGTGTTATCAATGGCTGAATAAGTCTGGTTATATTCCTTGAAGGAATAGCCCGCGTTAATCAATTGTGCCGCGAGGTTCGGCGTGCTGAGCGGTTCGGAATATTGCGGGGCTGTTGGAAAGTAATCACCGGTAATGCCCTGATCGCTTCCGGCAAACAGATCAAGATAATTCGGCTGACTGGGGTGCTCCGGTGAATAGGACTGAGTGTAAAGCAACCCGCCATTGCCAATGAGTGTGTTGTTGATATACGGCGCATCGGTGGTGTTGCCGACAATCTGGCTGTAGGAATGATTTTCTTCAATCACCACCACCACATGACTGGGTGCCAGAATTCCCGCCTGGACCGCGCCCGCACTGCAACCGATAAAAGCGGAGCCGGCGACTGCGGCGACGATTGCGCTGGCCGCCATCGCCGAACCTTTTTTTGCCATTCGATTCAAACCCATAACTTTCTCCTTGCGCATCCCTGAACGACCGCGTGTCGACCGGTCGGATGATCGCGACTACCGGTAACACCCGCCGGCGGGACACGATGTCCCGCACGGCTGAAAGAATGTTATCGGGCAAATATTTGGAATATTTATGCGCCAGATAAATTAGCCATGAGCCGTTGATGAACAACGCGCTAGCACAACACTTACACAGCGCTTGCGCGATTTTAAACGCACACGCTTATCGTTAATTTTGAAACATCAGTGTCGGCCGCGATTGCCTGCGGCCGGCTGAAGCATTGAAGGAACTATTACATCATGGCCAATCGCATCGCTGAAAAGCTTCTCCTGATCGGATGGGACTCCGCGGACTGGCAGGTCATCACGCCGCTGCTGGAACAGGGACGAATGCCCGCACTGAATCATCTGATTAACAATGGCGTGATGGGAAATCTTGCCAGCATGGAACCGATCATCTCCCCGATGCTCTGGAATTCCATTGCCACCGGCAAACGCCCGGACAAACATGGCATCCTGGGCTTTATTGAGCCGGATCCGGATAATCGGTATGTACGCCCGTTTACCAGCACATCCCGTAAATGCAAGGCATTATGGAATATCTTCACCCAGCAGGGAATGGCATCCCATGTGGTAGCCTGGTTTGCCGGCCACCCCGCTGAACCTGTAAATGGCACGTGCGTCAGCGAATTATTTCAGAAAGCCGTCGGGGCTTTGGATCAACCCTGGCCAATCAAGCCGGGCACCATCCATCCTCCTGAAATCGCGGATTCACTGGCCTGCTTGCGGGTCCACCCCATGGAAATGGCATCCGACATGATTCTTCCATTTGTGCCAAATGCCGCAAAAGTTGATCAAACCAAAGACAAGCACTTATCAACGCTGGCCCGGATGCTCGCTGAAACCATCAGCGTCCACGCCGTTGCCACGCATTTGCTTGAACACCGCCCATGGGATTTTGCGGCAGTGTATTATGACGCGGTTGATCATCTTTCCCATGCTTTTATGCCCTTTCACCCGCCCAAACTGCCGGAAATTTCGGATGCGGACTTTGACTTATATAAGAATGTTGTTGCGTGCACATATCAATTTCATGACCTGATGCTCGGCCGGCTGATGCAGCTTGCCGGACCGAATACTCACATTATGCTGATTTCCGACCACGGGTTTTACAGTGATCACCTCCGGCCGCGGGGTATTCCGGATGAACCATCGGGGCCGACGGTTTGTCACAGGCCCTTTGGCGTATTCTGTCTGGCTGGCCCCGGCATAAAAAAGGATGAACGCATCTATGGCGCGGGCATTCTTGATATTGCGCCGACCATCCTGACGCTTTATGGCTTACCGGTGGGCCGGGATATGGATGGCAAAACGCTGGTTCAAGCCTTCGAAAAGCCGCCGGAGATTCAATGCATCGATTCATGGGAAACCACTCCCGGCGCGGCCGGTATGCACCCGGACCATCGACGGCACGATCCGCTGGAAGCCCAGGAGGCAATCAATCAGCTTGTGGCATTGGGATATATGGCTCCGCCGGATGATGGCCAATGCAAGGCGGTACTTATTGCCACACAGGAAATTCAATATAATCTCGCAATTGTTCATCTCAGCGGAGGGAATCCGGAAGCGGCGCTGCCATTGCTGGAAAAGCTCGCGGCGGAACTGCCGCAAAGGCCCCGCATCCGACTGCTGCTGGCGCAATGTCATCAGCGACTGAATCATCACAAGGACGCTCGAAAGATTGTCGAACAGGTCATCGCCGACAAATGCGAAAGTCCGCTGGCTCATCTGCTTTTGGGATCGCTTCTGTTTTCGGAAGGAAAGCCTGCCGCCGCCATTCGGCATTTACGCGAGGCGGAACAGGCCGATCCGCGCCTGCCCGGTCTGCATTGCACCATCGGCTCAGCCTATGCCCGCCGAAAAATGTGGCGATCCGCACGGCGTGCGTTTGAAAAGGCCCTGGCAAATGATGGCGACAGCCCGATTGCCCATGAAGGCATGGCCCGCTGCCACCTTGCCATGCGGCAATGGGAACAGGCCGCGGAATCCGCCCTGCGCGCTGCCGGACTGATGCATTGTTATCCGGCCGCCCATTATGATCTGGGGGTGGCGCTGATCAGACTTAATAAGATCGATCGGGGTATTCAGGCTCTGCAGACGTGCCTGCATTTTAATCCGCGGCATGTTCGCGCCAACCTATGGCTGGGCCGAATTTATCTGCGCGTGTATCAAGACCGGGTTAAGGCTGAGCATTATTTCCAGCAGGCGGCGGCGCATACAAAAGCACACGCCGCGCAACCACAATAAGTATCAGTCCTTCATGCGTTTGGCCTGCTCGGCGGCCTCTTCCACCGTGCCGACATACATAAACGCACCTTCGGGCAGGTGGTCCCATTTGCCTTCGGCAATCTCACGGCAACTGCGAATGGTGTCCACAAGTTTCACATTCGATCCGCTCTTACCGGTGAACACTTCCGCCACAAAGAATGGCTGGGAGAAGAAACGTTCCAGGCGCCGGGCACGGCCGACAGTGAGTTTGTCTTCTTCGCTTAATTCGTCCACACCGAGAATGGCGATAATATCCTGCAGATCCTTATGCCGTTGCAGTGTCCGCTTGACCATCTGGGCAACGGTATAGTGCTCTTCACCGAGGTAATTCACATCCATGATGCGACTGTTGCTTTCCAGCGGATCCACGGCGGGATAAATACCCTTTTCCGCAATGCTGCGGCTTAATACTGTAAAGGCATCCAGGTGTGTAAACGCGGTGGCCGGGGCCGGGTCGGTTAAATCGTCCGCGGGCACATAAATGGCCTGCACAGAAGTCACGGCACCTTTGGTGGTGGAGGTGATGCGTTCCTGCAATTCACCCATTTCCGTTCCCAATGTGGGCTGGTAACCTACGGCTGAAGGCATGCGACCCAGCAGGGCCGACACTTCAGCGCCCGCCTGGGTGAAACGGAAAATATTATCGATAAACAAAAGCACATCGGCTCCGGTTTCATCGCGGAAATATTCCGCCATGGTCAAAGCGGACATGGCCACGCGCAAACGCGCACCGGGCGGTTCATTCATCTGACCAAACACCATGACCGTCTGATCGATAACGCTTTTGCCGGTATCGCCGATCTTGGCTTCCTGCATTTCCAGCCACAAATCGTTACCTTCACGCGTTCTTTCACCCACGCCCGCAAAGCAGGAATAACCGCTCTGAAAGCGGGCCAGACGGGCGATAAGTTCCTGAATGATAACGGTTTTGCCCACACCGGCACCACCGAACAAGCCGGTTTTTCCACCGCGGACATACGGTGCCAGCAAATCAATGACCTTGATGCCGGTTTCAAAAATTTTTGTCTTCGGTTCCAGCTCTTTGAAATCCGGGGCCGCCTGGTGAATGGCGCGCCGAGATTTGGTTACAACCGGACCTTTTTTGTCAATTGGCTCACCGAGCAGATTAAACACCCGTCCCAGCGTTTCCGTTCCAACCGGAACCGTTACAGGCGCTCCGGTGTCCAGCACCTTCATGCCGCGCACCAGACCGTCGGTGGAACCCAGTGCCACCGCCCGCACACGACCACCTCCGAGCAACTGCTGCACTTCACCGGTGAGGTGAATGGATACACCCTTGCCGGATTCAGATTCAGAATCCACGCGAATCGCATTAAAAATGGATGGCAACTGATCTTCGGGAAAAATCGCGTCAAACGTCGATCCGATTACCTGAGAAATTACACCTGTTCCGGCCATGACTAACTCCAAGTATTGCTAATTTTGCTTGTATGCCTTCGTTTTTACTTCCAATAATGAACCGGGAAAACCCCGCCGTCCATTAACGATCCAATTTTTATTTCAGTGCCTCAACACCACCCATGAGTTCTGACAATTCGCTGGTAATCTGCGTTTGCCGCGCCCGGTTGTATTCCCGCGTCAGAAGTTTAATCATCACATCGGCATTTTCCGTGGCCGCCGACATCGCCATCATCCGGGCAATCTGCTCGGAAACCGACGCATCGACAAAAGCCTGAAACGTGGCCGCCCGTACCATTGCCGGCACCAGATTTACCAGCAGTTCGCCGGCATCGGGTGAATATTCGCTGCAGGCGTCCAGCCGGCTTGGTTGCCCCTTCTCGTTGGCGACATCTTCTGTTTCCAATGCGCCTACGGGCAACACATCCAATGCGGTGGCTTTCTGCTGTCCAACGCTGATAAATCGCATATAGACAATTTTGATCGCATCAACAACCTGATTGGCGTAATCATCCATCAGCGCCTGTGAAACCGGCAACACTTCATCAAATGTGGCGTTGTCACTGATGCCGGTATATGCCGCTTTTACTTCACGACGGGCAAAACGGAAATAAGCCGCTCCCTTTCGCCCGGCCACGTGAATGTCCACCTGCTGACCCTCTTCTTCCAACTGCCGGATATTCTGCATGGCCAATCGCAGAATCTGACTGTTGTACCCCCCCGCCAGACCGCGGTTGCTGGTTACCACCAGAATGGCGGTTCTGCGGCATGGCGTGCGGCTGATTAACAGCGGATGCCGCTTGAGTTCCGCTGAACCCTGCGCGCCAAGCAACGTATCCTGAACAATCGCGCCGAGTTTATCCAGATAGGGTCTGGTACCTTTGGCGCGTTTCAAGGCGCGCTGAAACCGCGCGGTGGCCACCATCTGCATCACGCGCGTGATTTTGTAGATGTTGCGAACCGCTTTGCGGCGTTTGGTAATTTCTCTGGCCTTCGCCATTACAGCACACTGCCTGTCTTGTTAACAATCTGCCTTATCGTTTCGGTGCCGGCGCTTCGGGTTGCCGCGGGGCCTGCCCGGCTCCTGCTGAGGGAGCCGTGGGCAAACCTTCAATTTTCTTCCGTGTCAACGGAGAAACATTGGAAAAATTCTTGATTACGTCCACGACCTTCGGTTCGAGTTCCGCGGTGAGTTCGCGCTTCTGGATCAATTCCGCGCGAACGGCTGAACCCGATGCATTCCAGAAATCCAGAAAATCACGTTCCCATTGACCGATATCTTTCATCGCGACATTATCAAGGAAACCCTGCGTGGCCGCGTAAATCACCACAATCTGGTCAATGACATCCATGGGCTGATACTGCGGCTGCTTGAGTATTTCCACCATACGCGCACCGCGGTCCAACTGCTTCTGCGTTGCGGCGTCAAGGTCTGTACCAATCTGGGTAAAGGCTTCCAGGGCGCGATAGGCCGCCAAATCCAACCGCAGCGAAGCCGCAACCTTTTTGTGCTTCATCGCCTTGATCTGAGCCGCTCCGCCCACCCGGCTTACGGAAATACCCACGTTAATGGCCGGCCGGACACCGGCGAAAAACAGATCCGGTTCCAGGTAAATCTGACCGTCGGTAATACTGATTACATTGGTGGGAATATAGGCTGAAACTTCCCCTTCCTGAGTTTCAATCACCGGAAGAGCCGTTAAAGATCCGCCGCCATTTTCCTTGGAAAGTTTGCAGGCCCGTTCCAGCAACCGGCTGTGCAGATAAAACACGTCACCCGGATACGCTTCGCGTCCGGGCGGCCGCCGCAGCAGCAGGGACAGTTGCCGATAGGCCTGCGCCTGTTTGGAAAGATCATCGTAAACGCACAGTGTCGCCTTGCCCTGCCACATGAAGTGCTCGGCCATCGCGCATCCGGCATAGGGCGCGATATATTGCAGCGGGGCGGAATCGGATGAGCCCGCAACAACGACGATGGTGTAGTCCATGGCACCGTACCGCTTCAGCACGTCGACCACACCGGCCACGGTGGATTCCTTCCCGCCGATGGCCACATACACGCAAATTACTTCATCCGGCGTGCCGGCAAATTTCTTCTGGTTGATAATCGTGTCAATGGCAATCGCGGTTTTTCCGGTTTTACGGTCGCCGATAATCAATTCACGCTGGCCGCGGCCGATGGGAATCATCGAGTCAATGGCCTTGACACCGGTTTGCAGCGGTTCTTTTACCGGCTGCCGATCGGCAATACCGGGGGCAATCACATCGACCTTCCGGCGTTCCGACGTTTGAATGGGTGATCCGCCATCGATCGGCTGTCCCAGCGCGTTTACCACGCGCCCCAGCAGTTCCCGTCCAACCGGAACGGAAAGCAGTTCGCCGGTGGATTTAACCACATCGCCTTCCTTAACGCGTGAGCAGTCACCGAAAATAACCGCACCGACAGTCTCTTCCTCAAGGTTAAATACCTGCCCGTATATGTCATTGCCGAAATCAAGCATTTCTCCAGCCATGGCATTGGACAAGCCATAGATACGGGCAATACCATCGCCGACTTCAATGACCTTACCAACCTGACTGACGTCAAGCCGATCTTCAAAACTGGCAATTTCTCTTTCCAGTACCGACGCTATTTCATCAACTTTAAATTTCATCTTATCACCTTGACGTTACTTCGCCTTAACATTGAATTCTTTGCCAAACGTTTGGATACCGCCCGTTTTTCCGCCTTATTCATCTCTTCAGGCCTGCAAGGTTCCGCCTTGTTTAACCCCGGTCAACAAACCGCGGTGCAACTGGGACTTCATGGCCTGCAAACGGCGCTTCACGGAACCATCAATAAACATATCTCCAATTTTCAACTGCACGCCCCCCAGCAGTGACGCATCCACGCTGGCGGTCAGATCAATCTGCCGCCCGAGGCTGCGGCCCGCCACCTCCGCAATACGCTGACGTTCATCGGCGGGCAAGGGATGAGCGGAAATAATGTCAATGCTCAGGCGGTTTGCGCGGTCGCGCTGCACGGAACCAAAAGCCACGGTAAATTCCTTCAGGATATCCAGCCGATCCCGCCGCGCCATGGCTTGCAGTACCGCAAGCGTCAACGCATTAACCGATCCGCCCACGGCCGATTCAAGGACTTTTAATTTTTCCGTGGTATTAATGGTGGCTGCCTTCAGGAACACTTCCAGCCGCGGAACGGCGGTCAGCAACGCGCCGATCGATTCAACATCGGCCAGCACGTCCGCCATTTGACCGGATCGCTGCGCCGAGTCATAAAGCGCCGTCGCGTATACCCGCCCAATGGCCATGTATTGCGATTCTTTTTGTTCCATACCAGTCTACCCAATCAATCCATGCGGTCATGCCGCCGGATTGTTAATTCATGGTGCCGGACAACTGAGCCAGCGATTCGTCCAGAAGTTTCCGCTGATCATTCGCATTGATCTCGCGCCCGATGATCCGGGAGGCGATTTCCACACTGAACTCCGCCGCCCGATTGGCAATGTCCGTCAAAGCCTGCTGTTTTGCCACATCAATATCCCGCAGAGCCTGATCTTTCAATGCCCGCGATTCCGCTTCCGCGCGCTGCCGGATTAAATCGGCCGCTTTCGCGGCATCCGCCTTCGCCTGCTGCAGTTGCTGCGCCGCCTGGCGTTGCACTTCAGCGATTTTTTCTTCCAACTGTTTGCGGGTCTGTTCCACTTGCGCCTGTGCATCGGCGGCGGCTTGAATGCTGTCACGAATGGCGTTTTCCCGGCTCTTTAAGCCCTCGATCAGCGGACGCCAGGCATATTTGCTTAACACTGCCAGCAGGGCTACAAAAATCAGCAGCGTAATCAGCGCCATTCCGGCATTAATGGACATCAGAGTTGCCCCGGCATTGCCGCCACCGCCACCACCGGAGGTAGCCGCATGTGCCATACCGCAGGAGCCGCTGATGGCCAAAGCCGCAACAACCGTCAACAACCGAAACGGGGCACGCCTGTGCCGCTTCGCGCTAGCCGATTTTTCTGAAATATATTTCATAAGCATACATACCTCTATGCCTCAAAGCCGATTGACATATCGCCCACCAGCGTTTTTGGCTGATCGCTGCCTCAACGGCCAAGTCCGCCCGCCGCAACGGGAACGCCATAGCCGAACAGGACAGAGCACCGGATTACAGACCGCCGTTGCGAATCAGAACGATCATTACCAGCACCAGCAGAAGGAAGGTAAAACCTTCGATAATGGCCGCCGCCAGAAAGAATTGCGTCCGAATGGTATTGATCAGTTCCGGTTGCCGAGCTGTGGCTTCGCACATGCTTCCGCCGATGGCACCTACGCCGGCACCCGCTCCACCGACACCGGCTCCACCGCCGATAAGCGCGCCGGCAATTTCAACGGCCTGGGTCAATTCGTGCATGGAGTGAACACTGTGCATGACCACCACATGGCCGGTTTGTACTGTTGTTGGATCCATTTGATAAAACTCCTGTTGCCTTAAACCTTCTATAGTCCATAATCACGCCGCCACACTGCGGCGCATAACAATCAATGTTCAGCCGACATCGCTTCAGCAATATACGCGGCACTTAACAGCGTGAAGATATACGCCTGAAGAAACGCCTCCAGCAGGTGCAGAGCCTCAAAGGCCGTACCGAATAAAATTACCGGCACGCCTGTAACGGTCCGGATAAAGTAGCCGCCGAACGAAAATATAATGCTCACCAGCACCGCCACCACCAGCGGTCCGGACATCATTACCGCGAACAACCGCATGCACAAAGCCAGCGGCTTTACAAATGTTCCCAGCAACTCCAGCACAAACATCAGCGGCCAGATCACCCACGGTACGCCAGGCGGAACAATGTGCTTCAAATATTTCGCCACACCCACCACCGCCGCCACCGGCCACGCTCTGGCGGGGCCGCCGTGCGCTGCCGCCGCCATATCGGTGCCATGCGAGGCGCCATGATCTTCATGGCCATGCGCAGGGTGCGGCCGCCGCGCCGTACGGATAAATTCTGAAATTCCCGATACATGTACGATTACAAACGTACAAACCGCCAATGTTGCGGTCACCGTTAAATCACCCGTTGCGCCACCCCAGAATTCCGCAATGTGCGTTCCAAAAGCGGCGTTAAAAAGCTCAATACATTCATCAACCGGCAACATTCCGAGCAAATCAGCGAACAAAATGAAGAAAAACGCCGTCCATAGATATGGCGTAAAGGTTGCGGCCCACTTGCCGAGCATGGGTTCAAAGGTATCGCGTTGCAGGAACAGCAGCAGTGCTTCAAAGAAATTTCGAAATCCCGTGGGCACCGGCTTGGTTTTCAGCCGCCGTGCCATGGTCGGAAAAATCGTCAGCATCAGGCCGGCCGAAAGCAGGAGCATCAACACGTGATTGTTGAAATAAAAGCTTTGACCAAACAGATGAAACAACGGCTTGGGATATAAGTTATGCGCAACGGTCCCATTCAGGACATCAATCTTGGCCAGACCACTGGGTCTGATGGCATTGGGCAGCATAAAGACCATACGTTTTTCAATCCGACTGCGGTTCTCGTCCCGAAATCAGCCCGCCAGAGCTGATTCGGGCCAAAACTTTTACCCTAAAACACGTCCGGCGTCAATGCCGGAGGCTATAAAATCGTCCCGCGCGTCACACAACGCACAGATATCAAAGCATCACACTTTTGAGTGTTTAATCACCCACGAAGACACTACACTTTCAGCAATCAGCAGCACAAAATAAAACGCCGCCAGCCAAAGCAATACCACCGTTTTATGCAATTGCACCGGGGCCATCGCAATAACGATAATCGCCCCCAGCGCCACGCCCACCAACCGCGTCATATTCGCCAAAACGGCACAGCGCAACAGCAAAATCGCGCCCTGCCCGATCAGCACCACCATCGGCAGCACCGCCAGAAGTCCCACCACCACGCTTACCAGACCCGCCGCAAGCATCTCACGCATATACAACGGGCGATGCAACAATGGCAGAATCAGCATCGCCAGAACCATCGCCGCGCCGGTTGCCACCAGCGGCGTGATAGCCAAACCCAGCCGGAGCCAGGAATTGCGAATCGCAGGTATTTCCGCCTGATCAGTCATCCGAATCAGTGCCCTTATGAGAAACTTCTTTGGAGTCGGTCTTGCCGGCTTTGTTCGCATTACCGTCCAGGTGCAGCAACATTTTGATCTGGAGATACAAATCTCCGATCACCGCTATGCAGATCATCACGACCGTTGCCACGCCGTGCCAGTGGAACTTGCCGTCCAGCCATTGGCCGACGAGGCCGAAAATCAATACCACCGCAAGAAATTCAATTCCCATGGAGGTAAAACGGCGCAACCCCGAAGCCCGCGATGCGGGACTTTCCTGCCCGGTTGGCTTTTCCGATGACGCGCCGGTTAATTTATTGGTCGCATGAAGTTCCAGACGATCCAACGCCGATTTAGCGCCGCCTGATTTCGTTTCCTTCATCGGCTCATTTTGTACCATGGCCGCTACCGTCCACCAACCGCATCCTTTGTACTATTTTTCACAAAGTCTGTCAAGCCCACGCGAAGGTCCGCGCGGCCAAGCGGGGGCGGCTTTCGCATCGATTGCCGGGCGGCAAGCAGTCCGACCGCCGGCACATTTCATCGCACGTTCCAACTCGTTGGGTTCGCAAGTGCGATTACGGATCGGTACGGTCGATACTGACGATATTTTCCATACGGAAAGCCCTGATACCCCTGTTTTCAGCTAGGCAAAATGGGCCAGCCACCGCCGCACAGGGCGTGGGGAATGGCGATAAATAATGCGAGCAAAGTAACGCGACCGCGTCAGACGATTGTCCATTTGATCAATAAGCCGAAATGTTGAATTCAGTTCCATTGCCTCCGCGGCAATTGCGCCCCAACGTTTACGAAATTCTTCGCCGTGCAATTCCTGCCGGTCGTGGGCTGCATCCAGCAAAGCTTCGTAGGCACGGCAAACCAGCCCGGGCACGCGCGGATCGGCTGCAAGATCAGACACGGTGAATTCCGTATGTCGCAATTTCTTATCGAGAAATTGTTCACCGTACGAATCGATGGCATGCTGATTTCCCGGCGGAATCGGCAATCCCAGCCCGGCGGCGATGCGCTCCAAGCCGGCTCCCGGATTGGCCATCACACGGTCGAAATCCACCACTACTGCCGGTTTTCCCGCCAGCACCGTCTCGATTGCCCCAATGTGGTACACCAGCCACATCAGATGCAAATGCGTCGGGCTGCACCCCACGCCAAAATGCGGGCTGCCGCGGATCACTGAGGCCACCACACTTAACGGGTTTCGCAACGCAATTACATAATAATCCCGGCAGTTCGCCTGTTTGAACGCTTCCATCCACAGCCAACTCATCCGGCCCATCTGCGGATTTTTACACCCCCATATCCCCCTTGCGGTGTTGCTGACTCGGCGGTTTACCAGGTCCGTGGCTTCGGCCAGAAGTTCTTGATATTGCTGGCCCCGCCAGTCCTCCCGGGGCAGCAGTTGCAGGCCGTACCAGGAAAGGTTATGAGCCGCCAGACCGCGGGCACATAAATCAATGATCCGCAGGTCTTCCCAAAACCCCTTGGGATTGGCTGAATCGGCGGCGCGATGGTCCTCGGGCTTCCCCAAGTCCACATTCAAGCATTCCAAAGCCCGAGTAATGGCGCTGGTTCCGCTGCGCGGCGGACCTAGAACCGCTACCACTGCGGGTCGGCGCGCATCAACAGCGCTGGTTGCTTTCAAGTTTTTCATTCAATCCTTCCCCGTTGCTGAGCCCTTATTGGGCCCGGTCGATGCAGTTATCGGCCTTCCACCGCGGCAAGCAGCGAGCCATTTAATCCAGTCATGCATATGCCGCCTGCAACTAAACGCAGCAATTGCCGCAAAGTTACACTGTTTCAGTATTGGCAGCAGGGATCAGTAGATTCAGTATTGGTCGGTGGAGACAGGAGTTAGCATTTAGCATTTAGCATTTAGCATTTAGCATTTAGCATTTGGCATTTGGATTGGACGCACCGGGATGGAATATGGAATGCAGAACCTGGAACCTGGAACCTGGAATCTGGGATACAGAGCCTCGAGGCCTGTCCTGGCGCAGGGATGGAATCTGATGCGACCCGGCTGGAGCCCGCGTAAATTGCCCCATGCCAAATGCCCCATGCCAAATGCTAAATGCTAAATGCTCAGTGCCCCACGCCAAATGCTCAATGCTAAATGCTCAATTCTCAATGCCCAATACCCCCCCCTGCTGCGGCGGCTTTTTCACCGCCTGCCCTGGCCTAACTTCCCAGTCGCTTTCGCACAATCTCCACATACTGCTTTGCCTGCCGGGATAAACTGAAATGTTCAAGCGCCCGTTGCCGCCCCGCCGCCCCCATGGCCAGCCATTTTTCCCGCTCACCCAAGGCCCGAATCAGCCCGGCTCGAAATCCCGCCACCGTCGGCTCATGAATGTGCCAACCAGTCACACCATCAACCACCGTTTCCGCTGGCCCACCCAGCGCGTGCACCAGAACCGGCTTGCCCATCATCATGGCTTCCACGACGGATAATCCAAAAGATTCCGCACCAAGGTATGCATTGATGGCGACATCGATGGCCCCATAATAACGTTCCGGGTCCGGTACGTTACCAATTAAATGCAGGCGGTCAGCTAAACCCAGCCGCTGCGCAAGCGCCCGCAGTTCATCACCGAATTCACCCTCCATCGGTCCGCCAAGCAATAACAAGTGCGTATTGTGATAAGCCTCCGGCAATTGAGCCATAGCCTCCAGAACAACAGCTTGGCCTTTTTCCCGCTCCAGCCGAGCGACGACGCCCAGCACAACAGCATCCGGAGGGCAGCCAAGCTGCTCGCGGGGAATGACTGCGGCGACCGCTGGTTTGAAGCGGCCCTCGTCCGCGCCAAGGTATAACACCTCCGGACGGACAGGCCCGGTACCGAGCTTCGACGCGGTATGGATGCTGTTGGCGAGCGGCAAGACATTCCAGCGCCGAAGCGTGTGTTGTATTAGCCTGCGGTTCATGCCAAAGGGGTAGTTACCCAGTACGCCCGAAACTTCCCAGATGCAGGGAATGCCGACATCAGAAGCCGCCATGGCGGCCAAGGGCATCAAATTAGGCCATAACACGTGAACAGCCGTTGCCCGAAGCTCAGCCAGAGCGCTCGCCAAACTGCGCCTGGCCGCTGTGCTGAAATGACGGGTTTGTAATTGCAATAGCAATTTGCTGGCCAGCCCCCCGCGCAGGGCAGGAGGCGGTACAACATTCAACACCCGCACATCGAACCCCAGCCCCCGTAGATATTCCGAAAATTGCGCCGAGCGCAGCGACACAAATACCGGCGCGATCCCCATTTCCTGAACCGCGGTAGTCAAGCCCCTCACGGCCTGGGCAACACCTCCATCCTCGTCACCGGCGATGATCCAAGCGATGCGGATATTGTGATTTTCGCTCTGCGTAGCCAGAAAAGCACCATTGGCCGTAAACACTACTTCCTGTTTGATGTTACTCCACTGTTGCGACACCGACAAGCCTGAACCACAGGGGGGGAGCGTGGGTCGTGTCCTTGCCACGCCACCACCCATCGCGCATCATGTAATGCTGATGGAAGATTTCGAACCTGAACCCGCATTCTCCTCCGAAACGCCGCGCGACTCACTTTCTGGGAAGACGGCTCGCGGGTTCATATGGATGCTCGGCCAGACCGTGGGGTCAAAGTTATTCAGCTTCGGCACGCAGATCGCGCTCGCCCGATTATTGCTTCCCCGTGATTTCGGCCTGATCGCGTTAGCGTACACTGCCGTCGCCCTCGCTGGCGTCATTCGGCAGACCGGAATCCAGCAAATTCTAATTCAGCGCCACCAACAATTTCGCCGCTGGGTTAACCCCGCGTTCTGGTTTGAGTTTACCGTTGGAATTGCCACCGCAATTCTTCTCGCCGTTGCAAGCCCGGTTGCCGCAGTTGTTTTCCACAGCAGGGCGCTAATCGGCCTGATTTTGGTTATCGCGGCTGCCGCGCCGCTGAGCCCTTGGGTTGTCATACCCACCGCACGGCTGATGATCGACATGCGTTTCAAGGCCATCGCCCTGGTAAACATCACCTACAACCTAATCGCAATGGTGATTAGTATTTTTCTGGCCTGGAAGGGGTTTGGAGCGTACAGCTTCGTGGTCCCCTTACCTATCGCTGGAGGGATACGGGCGTTCTGGCTTTGGCAGTTGGCAAAGCCGCGCGTCGGCGCGAAGCCTCAGTTCCGCCGCTGGAAATTCCTTGCAGGCGATAGCGGTCTACTGCTGGCGACGGGATTTCTCAGCTCGATCATGTATCAGGCGGGAAGCCTCATCTTGGGATTGATGTACTCCAAGGCGGTGGTAGGCCAATTTTTCTTTGCATTCAATTTGTCTTCCCAGGTATCGCAACTGCTCTCGCAGAATGTCTTGGCGGTCCTTCTCCCAACCCTTTCACGAATGCAGCACCAAACCCAGCGCCACTCAGCGGCATTGCTGCGGGCATCACGCATGCTCGGGCTTATAAGCATACCGCTGAGCCTGCTGCTTGCGGTCGTCGCGAAGCCCGTCGTTATCGTGGTTTACGGTGCAAAATGGCTGCCGGCGGTTCCCGTCCTTCAGGCCCTTGCTCTTGCGGGGGTAGCCTACATTCCGAGCAGTCCCGCTATCAGCGCGATGCAATCGCAGGGGCGGTTCCGCCCCCTGCTGCTATGGACCGCGATGCAGACAGCTGTATACCTCGCGGCGGTCTGGGTTGGATCGCGGGCCGGCGGGGCGGCTGGGGCGGCGCTGGCAATCCTCGCCTACAGCATCGTGACATCCCCGGTGATGATAGGGATCGCCCTTCGCGATAGATCCCTCTGGCATAAGATCGCACGCGTATATCTCGGCCCGGTCATGGCGGGTTCCATTGCCTTCGTGCCCCTCGGAGCAGTTCTTTTGCTTTGGCCAAAATTTGCGCACCAGTACGTTCTGTGGCTCGGCTTTGGTGTCATATCCTTGGCGTTGATATTTCCTTTAAGCGCGCACCTGTTCTGCCGATCTGATTCGAAGGATGCCTGGACGCACGCCATAAAATTCTTGGCCGCACGAAGAGTAAACTCACGCAGGGAGAAAGCTGGATGAAGCCGGTTGAAGAAGGGCGCTTCGTGCTCCGAGAAACCCGGATCTGGTCCTAAAGCGCATAAAGGGCTCAAGTTGGAACCATGAGCAAGCCGATAGGCCGGTTATAGAACAAGTAGGTTCTCATGACGGTCGAAGAAATGATCGAAATCGGGTCGGCGTTGGGCGTGTTCCTGTCCCAGTTCCGCAGTCCTTCCTCGAATGCGCCATGCCCAAAGATTATGCCCACCCGGAAGATAAGCGGTAGGTACGGGCCATACGGCGGAAACGTCAATCCTGAGGTCATGGATTGGGGCAACTTGCCATTAAATCTCCGCCCTGCTGCGGCAAACAGGACCTCAGTCCCGCCGATTGGTTTCGATTCTTCCGACAAGCGCGCGCGGCATTAATCCGAGGAACGGTGCAGAGAGCAGAAAGCGCCACCGTGAAAGTCTTGCCTGGTATGGAAATTCCGCAAGGTAAGTGGAAAGCGCCGCTCGCCGGTTCCCGGCCCGCAGTTGTCGAACCACCGCCGCCCTGCCAATGTGGGCAAAGAACGCCTGCATATCTTCACGCACGTCCCCCGTAATTTCCGCGAACTCGCCGTCGCGGTCCAGTTCCCGGAGAAGCCGGATCCCCTCAGAATAAAAAACCGCTTGGCCCGAGTAATTGCCCTCATGGAATCGGTAAACGGCCAGGGCCTCGTCGCCAGCCAAGCCGACCGGCCCCCTGCCGTAAAGGGGAACCTGAAACGGGATGTCCTCAATGCAGTTCCTTCGCGTCGCGTAGCGGAGGCCCCGAGCGCGATCCCGGTCGAACATCAGCACGCTTGACAGCAGCACCACCGTGCCTTCCGCCGCTCGCAGCATCACCCTCTCGATCGTTCCGCCGTCCGACCGCACCTTACGCGGATCCAAGACGATATCGCCGGGACGATTCGACCACTCGAACGGGACCGCAACCATCGAGCACCACGGGTGCTCAAGGTAGAACTCAACCTGAGCCTGCAGCTTTCCCGGCATCCATAAATCGTCGTGGTCCAGCAACGCCACATATTTTCCCCTAGATTCGTCGATCCCGCGGTTGCGGGCGGCCCCGATCCCCTGGTTTTCCTGGCTGATTAACCGAATACGACCGGAGTACGGCCGCAGCCTCTCAACAGTGTCGTCCGTTGATCCATCGTCCACAACGATGATCTCGTAGTCCGCGAACGTCTGAGCAAACACCGTTTTCAGCGTCTCAATCAGGAGACTGGGGCGATTATAGGTCGGGATGACCACGGAGATCAATGGGCTGCGTGCCATAAAAACCTCATTTAGGTAAAACCTCCAGCTCCCTGTTTAATACTACCCAAGCCGGCTCGTTGCGGCAATATCTCCCGGCCGGGGAAATCGATTGCCAGCGGTCCTTTCGGCCCGGGTTCAGGTTGAACTGCGCCGGTGATCTCCACTTCCGTAAAGCATCGTGTTATAATCGCCCCTCGAAGCCGTGTTAGCGGCTGGGCGCGACGCGGTGGGTTGTGGCCCCGCGCGCTGGCTTAGCAACCGTGTAACGACCGCAATCTGACGGGGCTGAAAAATGGACAACGCAACATGGTATGTTTACATCGAGCAACAACGCCGCGATGCTCGTGCGGCGGTGCCATCCAGCGGCCGGACCACAAGGGTGGCCAAAATTGTATTCAGAGCCAAGGGGACCGCTTTGCTAAACAAAAGCACGATATTATCCGAAACAGGTATCTCCCCCGACGCCGTCGTCGCATCAGCCCGCCTTGCCGGGGCCGGTCTTGCGAACGCCGGAAAAGCCGGGGCCTCCTCGCCAGTATGCCACTGCGGACGCCTTCTGAACAAATCGATTGGATAGGCCCAGAACATGCGGGGACTACTGGTGAGAGATACTATTAAAAGTTGTGGACGGCGTAAAGGAAGCGGCGGGACCGCAGCCGTTGCACTAAACACGCGCCAAACGATTAGGGCGCTCAGTCCTTTCCGGCCCGGAATATTTCCGGACCTTTCTTTTGGTTTTTTCGGCGTTGGGACCAGCCAGGGCACGGAGCCGCCCAACCCGGGGGTACCGTGGCAGGGCGGTGGTCCGTCCAAAGTGGCGGTGGAGGCCTGCTGCGGTTCCGATAGACACATGGCCGTGCCGACGGTTAGATGCGCGACTCTGCGTGCGGTTGCTTGTTGCAAAGATAGCCCGTCCGTGTCGATAATACCGAAGGCCGCCTGCTTCTTGGCATTCTGGTTACTGTTTGCGCCCTCGACTGGGGGGAAGGAGGACTACATGGCGTTTTCATCGTGGGCGGCGGGCCAACTCGGAAGGATCGGTCTGCGCGTTTCGTCGTTTGCCCGGCACCTTAATGATCCAGTGCTGATGGGACTGCGCAAGCGGAGGCTCCCCCGCGAATGCTATCAACTGCTCAACCACAAATGGCTGAAGGCAGTTGACTTTCGCACGATCTTGGACGTCGGGGCCAACACGGGCCAATTCGCTGTGGCGGCAAACGCAATCTTCCCTCGCGCGGCGATCTATTCCTTCGAGCCGCTCCCGGACTGTTTTCAAACCCTGAGGAGGAATATGTCCGGGGTGGGAGAGTTCCGCGCATTCAACGTGGCGATAGGGGCCGCGCGCGGCGAGTTGCAGTTCAACCGGTCATCCTTCGCCCCCTCTTCCTCGTTCCGACAAATGGCGGTATTGCACAAGGAAGTCTATCCCTGGACGGCGGGGATTGAGAAGGTTAACGTGCAAGTGGAAACGCTTGACAGCATCACGGCAAAGCTGGAGTTGGCCGACCCCATCTTGCTAAAGATAGACGTTCAGGGATTTGAAGATCAGGTTCTTCTGGGTGGAAAGGATACGGCGAGGAAAGCTGCCATGATCATCGTCGAAACTAGTTTTGAGACGCTTTATGAGGGCCAACCACTTTTTGATGACATCTACCGCATGCTCACCGACTGGGGCTTCTCATTTCAGGGAAACTTGGAGCAGACCCTCGACGCCGGAAGTGGGCGCCCCCTCTACGCCGACGGCGTATTTGTTAGGAATGGGCGAGGCCCCTTGCAGGCGGTCGAACTTTGCGGATAATCAGGAGCGAGCCAACGGAGAATCCATTTGCGAGTCTTAATTTATTGCCCTTCCCACGAGGGACACCATTTCGTGTTCGTCAAACTACTGGTTCCGGCTATCGTCGGAATGGGGGCAGCAGTCGTCCTCGCGGTCACAGCAAAAGGTCGCAGCTCCAAAGAGTTCCGCATGCACCTGGCACCAATTTCAGCCATGTTTGAAATTGACCCATCCGTGCAAGAGCCGGGGGAATCTGCAAGCTATCGCACTGCCAGCGTCAAAGAGTTTCAGGCGGCCGTAACACGACACAAGCCGGATGACGTATTGGCCCCAGCCGGAGACGCACTACTGCCCCTGCTCGGGGTGTATAGTCTGCTCGGTCGGTGGCGAGCGCTAAACGAGACGCACACGGAATTCGCGCTGATTCGCGCCAACTTTGGTTACCCCGCAAAAACCGTCGCGGAGAGTGCACAGTTCTGGGCCAAGGAAATGGCTGTTTCGTTACCCCTGGGACCGCCCCCACTCCTACTGATTGATCCGGTGGCGTTTGAGAACATCCAAAGGAGGGGAAGCCCGCTAGCCGGAAAAATCCGCTTGGTACCGGAACCGCTCGACGATGTGCGGCCGCTGTGCAAAGAAGAGGCGCGGAGGCGACTCGGAATTCCAGAGGGCGGACGCTACATCGGGTGCACAGGCCTACTGGACACGCGGAAGGGAATTGACCGCCTGATCAAGGCCTTCTGCGGTGCGGCTTTGACGGGAAATGACCGACTGCTGCTTGCCGGCGTACTTGGCGAGGAGGTAGCCGAACTGGCTGGCAAGGAATTGAGGTCACTGACATTGCAGGGACGCGCTGTATTGCTGAATCGCTATCTTTCCGACGAGGAACTTAATCAGGCGCTATGCGCGATGGACCTCGTGTCCGCCACCTATTGGACTAAACATTGCGCCCCGTCCGGAATCGTCAACCGGGCTGCCGTGATTGGCCGCCCGGTTCTGGCCAGCCGGTTTGGCTGGTCGGATTTCATGGTGCCGGAGTTTGGCCTCGGCACCCTGACCGATATTAACGACATGGCAACATTTGCGCGGGACATCGCCCTTGCAATGGAAAAGAGCAGTTCGTTTATACAAAGCCCCAAGACCGCCCGGCTCCGTGAATTTCTTTCGCCGGAAAACTTCGCCGCGTCCTGGACCGCCAGAATCGCCGAGCGCCTCGGCCACCCGAAACCGAGAGTTAAGACTTGGGAATGGGTGCGCGGCGGAGCAACTCCCTGGCCACGACCCAACCCGTAGGCGATTCTTAAGCCTTATTTCTCCGGAACGGCACCGCCGTTTGCCCCCAAGCCCCCTCTGGGGTAGACTCCGGCGAGGTGCACGCGGCCGGATTGGAGCAGAACGCGATGTTGATGAAGGGCGGCGGGAATCGCCGATCAAAATTGGGAAGGGTGGCAACTGGGCTGCTGGTGGCCATAGTTGCAACTGTATTTTTTGACTTGGCGCTCCGGCTGGTTCTCGGTCTTGGGAACCCAATACTTTATCAATATAGCCCGAGGGCCGGATACGTTCTGGCTCCGGACCAAACGACTTTCCGTTTCCTCGCATGGAACAGGATCAATCGCTGGGGGATGCGCTGCCCGAATTTCGCCCTGGCTCGCCCCGGGGGAACTTTCCGGGTGCTGTTCGTGGGGGATTCGGTAACTTACGGAACGACGTTCGTCGACCAGTCTAAAATATTCACTACGCGGCTGGCCAGACTTCTGCCGAGAGTTATGCACGAGCCGGTTCAAGTGCTCAACGCCTCATGCGGTGCCTGGGCCGTTGGAAATGAAGTTGGGTATCTGCAGGCCCGCGGCGTGTTTAATTCCAACCTGGTAGTGATGGTGGTTAACACCGGTGACTTAAACCAGCCGTTCAACCGTGCAACGCTCGTTCCGGATTCACCTTACCCAGACAAACCCCCGTTTTGTGCTATTTCCGAGTTGTGGTTCCGCTACCTGTGGCCGCGGATTGAAGGGATCGCCCCGTTCCGGGACGCGGGATCATTCGTTCCGCTGGTTCCCCAGGCCCCGCCGGATATCAACGCCCTGCTTGACAAAGCCAAGGCGGAGTGCGAGCGGCACGGCGCAAGGTTTGCAATTGTATTCCATCCTTTCCGTGGGAAGGTCTGGAACCGCGCGCCGTATCCACACGACTTTAAGCAGTTACAGCGCTGGTGCCGGAGGAGGAACGTGCCTCTACTGAATCTGAAATCCGCTTACGCGGCCTACCCCACCAATAAGGTGTACTACGCCGGAATCCACCTCAAGCCATTCGGAAATAAACTTGCCGCTGAAGCAATTGCCGCGGACTGGCGGAAGTTGTGTGGATACTCCCCCTCGATAGGTAAAAAGCGGGTGGCGACGCGCGTTCCAAGGCGAAACCGGGTATAGATACTATGCAGATCGTGATTAACGGCCTATCCATGGGCAGCGGCGGCGGATATACCGTCGGCATTGAGTTATTTCGGAATATTGCCTTGGCTCGGCCAAAATGGACGGTCACATTGGCCGTGATCGCCGGAAACGCGCTGCATGAAGAGGCCAAATCCCTGGCGCTGCCCCCCAATTGCCACCTTTTCTGGGCACCCGCTTCCACTGCTAACATCCGCGCGAGAATGGCTTACGAACGCGGTGAATTTGCCGCTTGGGCGCGCAACAGCGAAACCTCGGCGATTCTCCAACTCAACGGCATGATCATCCCGGGCATCGGCATTCCCACAGTTGCCCATTGCCAGGACCCCTGGCCATATCGCCCCGAAGCGTGGGACAGAAAAACGGACGCTCTGAAGGCATTTCTTAAACGTCGAGCCAATAGACAGGCGTTCCGGCAAGCCGCTTTCGTCGCCTGGACCAGCGGCTATCTGAGGGATTTAATGTGCGGGCGGCTGGGCGTTACGCCAAAAAATGGGGCGGTCATTTATAACGGCATCCCGGATGAATGGGTGAAACAGGCCGAAAAGGCCATGCCACCCTACGCAGGCAGGCCCCTGGATATTGTTACCATCAGCAATGTCGCCCCCTACAAACAACAGGAAATGGTTATTCGGGCCATGCCGGAGTTACTGAAAAAGCCCGGCCTGGCGGAACTCAAGTATCGCATTGCCGGCCATTGCCCACCGAGTTACGCCGCGTATCTGCGACGGTTGGCCGCTGAGCTTGGCGTGGCCGATGCGGTAATCTTAGAGGGTCGGGTGAGCCGGGAGAGAATTGTGGAATTGTTTTCCACGGCCCGCTGCTATGTACTTATGAGCAAATGTGAATCCTTTGGGTTGCCGGCCATTGAGGCCATGGCCTTCGGCACCCCGGTAATCGCCGCCGACTGCTGCGCTATTCCGGAGGTTTGCGGTAAGGCGGCGCGAATTTGCGGTATGGATGATTTGCCGGGCCTGGCCGAGGCGATCTCCAAAATCATCCTTGCGCCGTCTCTGGCGGAGCAGATGCGGCGCGAAGGGCTGAATACATTGCGGCGATACTCGTGGGCCAAGGCTGGAGAAGAGATGGCGAACGCCATTGCCTCAATCGCTAAAGCCCCGTGACCGCGGATGAAACCCTGTTACTTTTCCAGTTTTGGGTGCTCCGTCGCCAGCTTACAATGGGCTTTCGGTTCCTAAATGCCTCCTGACTGGTTCGGCGGTTCGTTTAAGCCCAGTCTCAGGCTGGCTGATTGGTCCATTGGATAAATACACCCTCGACCGCAGCGTAAGCGTGTGCGTTTTTATAGATAATCGAGTCGCGCGAGGGTTTGGCCAGCGCGGAATCATGCACGACCAATACTGCCCTGGCTCCCGGCGCCCCGGCCAGTTCGGCAATTGGCCCTTGGAAACTTGATGCCCGCACTGAAACCAGTGCCGACGGGCCAATTTTCCAAGGAACGCCATTTTGGCCAGCCGCGTCACAATAGGATGAAACATCAACAATCTGATTGGCTCCGCCACAGGTCAGCAGGCATCCCGCTTCCAAACGGGCGTTGGTGATGGACAGTGTCGCGGCATTGATCCCGCCCCCGCTAAAGGCCACGCCGACCCGGCTTTTATTCGACCCGCTTTGCAACAACCGGTCAATAGTTATGCAGCCACCTTGGCGAATATCAATTCCAACGCGGCTGTAGTTATCAACGTATGAAAAGCGGTGGCAGAGGCTCTGGTCATTACAGATTCGCACGCCCGTATCGCACTTCAGCGTTAGCGATTCAAAGGTAAAGATGTCATTATTGTCATTAAAAGGCTGGCTGGGGCGCCCAAGTTGGATCCCCACCTCGGCACCTTGGACTGCGACATGCTCTAATCGGGCTGCGGTGGTGCACCAGCCGGGGGTGGTATCAAGTTCCACCAGCACGCCGGCCCGCTCGCGGCCATCGAACATAACGTGCTTGAGCGCGGTATCCGGAGATGCTATTACGTCAAACATCGTCCCACCGCGCGGGCCGGACCAATAGAAGCATGTTCCGATTGAACGGCCCTTTTCTGACCAGCCGGGGCCGAAATTGGACGGGTCACGGCACCCAGTTCCGATAACCTTGAGGCCGGCGATCTGGGAAATCGTTACAGTTTTGCTGATATGGAACACCCCCCGCCCCAGTCGCACAATGCCCTCCCCGGCGGCCGCTCGTTCAATAGCGGTCTGAATCGTGCGTGTGTCGTCCCCTCCGCTTGGTTGGATAATCGACTGCTCGTACATAGTGACGATCCTGATTTAAAAGAGACCGACAAAATTCCATTATACACGCCCCGGAAAAACCGATATACTAATTACTTGATTGGCCCAGTCTGGAACGGAGACCGCGCTTGGAATTTATTGACGCTATCATCCTTTTCTCCATTTATTTCGCAACCGGGCTATACGCGCTTAACTTGTTCCGGAGCGGCCCACGTATTTCAACTTTTGTATACGTCTGGCTTGCTACAGGGAGCTTTTTCATATCAGGTTTGGTGTACCGGATGTGGTCGGGGCATCTACCCTATTACATTGATGGCTTGGGTGCGACGCACTATCTGACGCGCGGAGGATACAGCGCGGCCATTTTGGCCGCCGCACTTGGCCTTTCCTGCGTTGCGGCGGGTCACAGGTGGGCCTCGTTGCGCCGCTGGAGCGCGGCGATCCCGGAGTTTTTTGATCGCCGAGTTGCCGACCGCGGGTCGCTGCGCCGGTGGGCGTTTATTTTCCTTCTGGCGGGATTCATCCCGTTAGTTGGGCTGGGCATCTACAACCCCGTTACTCTCGTTGACGCTCTGCTCCACGGCAGGGCCGTCACTGGAGCCGCCGGCACGCTGTACTCCCAAGGAAACTATTTCAGCTTTTTTAAGGTCTTTGCAAGTCTGGTGCCGTTCGGCGTGGCTGCCGTGGCGGTGTTGATCTGGTCAGGGGATCGTCCGATCTCCCTTGTAGCGCTGGCCGGATTGATGATTTTTATTACATTTCTCTCGGGTACCAGGTCTGCAACAGCCTTTCTGTTGCTTCCGTTTATCGTATTGCCGCGCTACATGGGGCAGAACCTGCGGTTCCAGAAGATGGTGATAGTCGGCGGTGTGGCTCTGATGATATTATTTGAGATAATGCTTGTTTACCGCAGCAGCGGCTTCGACGCGATCAGTGTAGCCCGCACCATCGAGCGCGCCAGCCCAGTGGCCGCCGTTGGCGGCAAGGAGCTGGACTTGGTTGGCGAGGCAATGGCTCTTTACGGAAAGCGATACCCCCTGCTGGATGGGCAGTCGTATGAAGCGGTGATTGTGAATCCAATACCCCGGGTATTTTGGCATTCGAAACCCATCAGTTACTCCAATCAAAACGCCCGCAACCTCGGCTACGCCTTCGGAACGACCATTACATCGGGGTGGATGGGGGAGGCCTACGCAAATTTCGGCTGGATTGGGATTCCATTGATCGGCCTAATCGCCGGTGCCCTGATGGGTTGGCTCGACGCGATGCTGGCAAACTCCGGGGCGTTTGCCACGGCAATATTTTTGCCGCTGCAGTTCCAATGGGCCTTCTGGGTGCGTGGAGACTCCGCGAACGCACTAGATCCGTGGCTTTTCGGCCTCATTTTGGCATCCGCGGCGCTTCTGCTCGTCCACCCGGTGTGTTTTGTCATATCAGATTGTGCTGGTGACGCAACTGCGACTGGTTGAGAATTAAAATCGGTGCGGCATTAGTGCGGCCGGATTGTCATTAAGGCGGAGCCGGAGCTGCGGTACCTCTTGAGGCCCCCATTAACGCCAACATCGCCCTCACGTTTGCGTCCCACGTAAGTTGCCGCTCGGCAGTCATTCGGTTGCGTTCCCCGAATCTCTCCCGCAATTCGCCATCCCCAAGCAATTTCCTCAAGGCCGCTGATGTAGCTGGTACGTCCAATGGCGGCACCATGATGCCGTTCAGGCCATCCGCGAGTATATCGTTGTGGCCACAGTCGCTGGGCCAAATCAGCGGTAGGCCTGCCATCATTGCCTCCGTAAAGGTCGTTGCGAATGGCTCGTCGCGTCCGATAAGGGCGTAGATATCGCTCCAGCACATTTCCTGCATCGCCCGCTCGTGCGGCTGCGATCCAAGGATGTGAATTCGATCCCTGACCGGTGACGCTGCAACCGCCGCCATCACCGCCGGCCGATCCGGGCCATCACCGACCAGCCGAAGTACGGCCGCGGGAAATTCTCCGCCTATGGCACTAAATGCCTCGACCAGTTTCGGAATTCCCTTGCGTTCGTACCACATGGAGACACAGCTGATTACCGTCCGGCCAACGATATCCACCGGCCGGGACGCATGAAACATGTTTTCGGGAATCGGATCGGCACCATTGTAAACCACACGGGAATTGATTTCCGGAAAAATTCTGCGACGGATTTCCTGCATACGCTTGGAAACGTCTACCATACACGAAGCGTTTGGCTGAACCGTCTGAAAAAATTCCTTCCGGTGTGGGAACCGTTCGCAATCGCCGATCTCATCAAAATCGTGGTCGGTTACCACATAGGGGATTCCGGTAAGCTTGTGCAGCCGGTAGGCCACATACCCGCTGACCCACGTGTGGTGGGCGTAAATGATATCCGGACGGAAACTATTAATCTCCCGAAGAAGAGGCGCACGCACGAACGCGAAAGAGATTTCGGCCTGAGCCCATGGGTTTTCGTATGATTGCCTCCGCAGCCATCCTGCTTGGTAGAGGGGCCATCGCAGATATTTGACCCCTAAATCGCCCCATTTGTAGGATTGGGGCGCGGCCGCAACCCGCCGAATCCGGCTGAAATTCCTAACCACATGTGGAAACCACGGCGTAAAGCGAATGACGTGGATTTCCGCTCCCGCCCGCTGGATAGCCTGCGCCTGTCGCAATGCCCACGGACCGAGAAGGGTGTTTGTGGGAGAAGGAAACGACACCGCAAGAAACAGCACACGCACTTATGCACCCCTTTTGATTTTACCGGCGAGCGCCGGAACTACGGTCAACGGGCCGTAGCGCGCGTACCAAGCGATGAAGCGGGCTTTGCACCCACGGCTTTTTTCCGCCTGGGCCGATTCCGATCGCACGGCAGCAAGAAGTATATCTGTTAACTTAGTGGTGTCCCCGCTTTGAAATAGCCAACCAGTCTTACCATTACGTACAAGGTCACGGGCGGCTCCACAGTCTCTACTGGCTATCACTGGTGTGCCGACGGCCATCGCTTCCGTTACCACAATGCCATGCGGTTCATAAATTGACGGCAACACGAATAGCTCACTTTGGGCCATCAGCGGCGGAATGTCGGCCGGAGCAACCGCACCGAGAAATCGGATTGTCCCGGCGCGCCGGGACTGTTCAGCGACTTGCGATTCCAGTTCCTGCCGTAACGGCCCATCCCCAGCCACCGCCCAAATCCAGCCTTGATCCGCCAGGCCGGATTTGCTGAATGCTTCCACCATCAGGTGCAGCGCCTTGGCCGGAACCAGCCGTGCGGCGGTAAAAATGAGTTTGCAGTCTGGATCGAGCCTATACCGGGCAAAAAGTTCTACACGGTTGACAGCCAGCGCCGCCGGAACGTCGACGGCACAATAATAGGTACTGCGGGTGATTTTTTTTGCCGGGCAACCATAATACCGCCAATAGGCCACGCCGCAGCGGTTGCAGGGAATCACCGTATCTACCTGTTGAATGATGCGGTGCAAAAAAAATCTTTTGGCAAAGCGTTTGAGCCTTTTCTTCAGCGACCGTCCCCGTTCAGCCCGGATATTGCTGTCGGCAAACATGGCTGTGTGGATGCCCCGGCTCTTGCAATAACGCAGCACCCACCGCTTAAACCGGGAATCGTACCCGCCGACAATGGCGGCGGAAAATTCCAACTTTTCAATAAATTTCCGGGCTGAGGCTCCAAGGGTTTTATGGGACGGCGTACCCGTGTTGCCGGGCTTGGCCGGTTCACCAAGAAATACGTGCGGTGAAATCTTCGGCACCTGATGCAGAACGTTCCCCTGCGGCGGCGGGCAGAGAAACACACCGAAATATTCCACATCGCCCTGCGAATTCAGGGCATCGAGCATCTGAACGAAATAATGGTCGGCACTGTTTTGCAGCCAGATAACACGCTTCCGCGGTGCAGCTTGGACTGAAGAACCCATGGACTCTGTGGACTCAATGGACAACGTATCTGCCGCTCCAAAAAACGTGCACTCATATTCTACTATCGGGAATAACCCTTGGCCAGCACACGCGGGTTACAACGTTATCCATAAATTCAGCGTCAGCAGTATGTGTAGTATTATGGGTCGATCCCGACTGCCCGACATATTGGCGTTACCCGCTGTCGGCTCTAACCCGGCACCGGCATGGAATTCGATAACCGGCAGCCGAGTCTCATCGCGTCATTGCCGCTCTTGGCATCCCTGTAACAATCAGCTCATTTCCATGCCGTGCGTGTAAACCGTACGGCATGGAGGGGGGACTTCGCCACGGTTGCTGTTAGTCCGTAACAGACCGTGGGATCTGTGACCCGGCAAGTCGGCCTTGAGAGGGGGAGAACTTCCTGCGGCATGCTATCGGTTATCCGGACGTGCCATCTCCCGCTTTTTGATCACTTGCGCGGGGTTCCCTCCCACGATCATCCAGGCAGCGACATCTCTTGTCGCCACCGCACACGCACCGACCACCGCGCCATCACCCACCGTCACTCCCGGACCTATGAACGCGCGGGCACAAATCCAAACGTCGTTGCCAATGGCGATAGGTTTGGTAATCAACGGCAAATCCCACTTCGTGTGATCATGCGTGCCGGCACAAAGGTACGCTTCCTGACTGACCATCGCCCTGTCGCCAATTTTAATCTCGCCGAGGTTGTAAATTTCCGCCTTATCACCAATGATTGCCAACTCGCCAACCTCAAGCAGCCAGGGATAATAAACCCGGCTGGTGCGACGAATAATGCAGCGCTTACCGATTTTGGCACCAAACAAGCGAAGCAGCATCGCTCGCCAGTTTGACCAGGTATGAAATGAATAGCGGTACAGTGTGCCCTGTACCATGCTCCACAGCAGCCGCCGGATTTTCCAGCTCGTGGGCACCGGCGAAATAATCCGGGCCGCCGCTTGAGTTTCATTTACCGGCGAGATTGGTGTTATCGGATCGGTCATACAACATATCATGGCGGAAGAATTGCGCAAGGGCAAGGAAAACGGCCAATTCTTGGTATCGATAAATGCACAAGGAGGCGGCAGAGGTAGACGGAGGACAGGGCGCCAGGGAAAGGGGCCAGAACGCAGGAGCTAGAAGTTAGAATGACGTGTTTGTTTTCCAGGGGCGAATCAATGAAAGAAAACTGCAAAAAGCGCTCTTTGCGTGCAATGAAGCTGTGGCTATAAATATTCGCATGGCAAGCGAGGTGCGATTTTGAGAAGTTCGCAGGCTTCTGGAAAGCAGGGGTTGGGTGCGGATAAGAGTTTCCGGCTCCCACCATATATTCAAAAAAGCCCGATGTGCCTGAGGTAATGTCTGTACCCGTGCATGGCGGAAAGGTAAAATAAGTATATGTCAAAAAAATTGAAAAACTCTGATGCCGGACGTCCGTTTTCCAAAACGGTATTGGCTGCGGCTCGCAAGGCCTCCCGGCACTACCACGTTGTCATTGAAGAAACCGATGGTATATTTCTGGGAAGTGGATTGGAAATGCCGCTTGTTATGGCCGATGGTCGGACTCCAGCGGAGTGCCTGAAAAAGACCCGGGAAGCGTTGTTAGCGGCCAGCGCGGCGCTGATCGAGCGCGGTGACTGCTTGCCACAACCGATGGACCGGCTGCATCGGACGATCCGTGTCGATCTTCGACTGACGGGATATGAGAAGCGCGTAATTGAGTCGGCGGCCCGTCGGAGAGGGTATGACGGCGTCTCAGAGTTTTTGCGGGTGACAGCGCTAAACGCGTGTCATTGTTAACTGAGAGTACTGGTGATGCGGAGCCGTGCGCAATTTCCGCTGATCACTGATAACGGATCAGTGTGGCGGCGGGCAAGGAACCCCAACACTCCGTTCGGCTTTGGTATTCCAAACCGAAGGCCTACGAACTGCACAACGCCCCGCCCGCCGCAGATACTGCCAATACCGCCAATACTGACAATACTGATAATACTGATAATACTGATAATACTGATAATACTGATAATACTGTAAAAACTCCCCCGCGATCAGCCGTGCCCCAATACCGGATGCGGGCAATATGGCTCGGCGAGCGCGGTGAGTTCATCGGAGGAAAGCTTAAGGTTAACTGCCGCAATCGCTTCTTCAAGGTGCTGCGCCTTGGAAGCACCGACAATCGGCGCTGTTACACCGGGTTGATGCAGCAGCCACGCGAGAGCAATTTGCGCGTTGGAAACGCCCCGTTTTCCGGCTATTTCGGTAAGGCGATCCACCACATTAAAATCCGCCTGCTGATAATACAATTTGTGCGCGAATTCATCCGTTTTGGCACGCAGCGTCTGGCCTTTCTCGGCGGCACTGCGATTGCCGGCCAGAAAGCCGCGGGCCAGCGGGCTCCATGGAATAACAGCAATTCCCTCATGGCTGCACAAGGGCATCATTTCCCGTTCCTCTTCACGGTAAATGAGATTGTAATGGTTCTGCATGGAAACAAATCTGGTTTTACCCAGACGCAGCGCGGTGTGCAGATAATCCGCAAACTGCCAGGCATTCATCGATGAGGCACCGACATATAACGCTTTCCCGGCTTTGACCACATCATGCAGGGCGTCAATGGTTTCTTCGATTGGCGTGTCTTTATCAAAGCGATGAATCTGGTAAAGATCGACGTAGTCCATATTCAGTCGGCGAAGCGATTGATCAATCGCGTGCCGGATGTGCTTGCGGGAAAGGCCCCGCTCATTGGGCGATTCCCCCATCGGGCCGTTAAGTTTCGTGGCAATAACCACGCGTTCGCGTGCCATGCCGAGTTGCCGTACCGCACGCCCGAGAATTTCTTCGCTTACACCGTTGGAATACACATCGGCGGTGTCAAAAAAATTAATGCCCGCATCCCAGGCCCGCTGAATAAAAGGGAGGGATTCCGTTTCCTCCAAAACCCACTGGCGCCATTTTTTGCTGCCGTAAGTCATCATTCCCAGGCAAATCCGGGAAACCTTTAAACCCGTGTTGCCAAGATTTACATATTGCATCATTGACACTCCTGCAAGGTAAAACCCGGCCACGCAGTCAAACGCGCCGCACAGATTGTGTTTACCACTACGGGCGTGGGCTGTCAATTTTTTTGAATGTGGAATTCCGCGATCGTCAGTGATGCCTTTTCAGAGATGTGTCCAAAGCGGTGCGGCACGCCGTTGGCCGAGAAAACACCTGTGCGAAGAATCGCAAAAAGTACGACCATCAGAACAGCGGCAACGGAAATGGCGGCGCACAGTGCTTTGAGCCGGCGGCCACGACCATCTGGTTGCACCGGGGCGTGGAGAAGGCAAAACGCTTCATTGTGGATTTTTTCAGCCCGCACTCCCGCATCACGCAAGGCTTGTATCATCATCGTCGTAAACGCACCGGGGCCGCATATCCAGAAGGATTTGCCGCTTAAATCTCCGGAGCAGTATTTCCGGATCAGTTCGATGTTGATGCGGCCTTTTTCGCCCTTCCAGTTTTCATCCGGGCGGCTTAACACATGCACCACACGTACGTTTCCGCTGCTTCGATCCTGATATGCCGCAAGTTCCTCACCAAAGGCTATATCGCGGGTGGATTTATTGGCGTACAACAGCAACACGCGCCGGTTTTCACAGCGATCCGTCATCCAGCGCATCATGCTGCGAAACGGTGTGATTCCAATACCTGCGGCAATGAACACAAGATCGTCGGCGTGAGAATGAAACAGATGCGAAAAACGGCCAAACGCCCCGTGCACTGTTACCTCATCGCCAGGCTTGGAGTTACCGATGGTGCGGGTAAAATCGCCAAGCTCCTTGATAGCCAGCATCAGTCCATCCGGCTCGCTGGGGCTGGAGGCAATTGTCCAGACATGTTCCTCGCCGGGAGAGTCCGCACCGGAACGATGAAAATGAAAGAAAGCGAATTGCCCCGGACTGTAACGCACAGATTCTCCGCGATCGGCTGGTTTCAGCTTGACCTGCCACAGCCCGTTGCTGATTTCATTGACCGCATCAACACGATACCGATATTTTTTCAGCCGATGCGGCCGGAACATCTGGCTCCAGGCGATTGACGCGAAAGCTGCCGCAACCACGGCTAATACCACCATTCGCGACGGCCAGGGGGCAAAAGCCCCGCTGGAAAGCAGGCCATGCCCAAACGCGACAATCAAAACCGCAAAACCCAAAAGGCGATGCGTTAATCGCCATTTCTCAAATTCCAAGTGCAGGCCGGCCCGGTAAACACTGACGACAATTTGAGCCGTCAGCAGCAAAATGGCTATTCGCCCCAACTGCAGATGCCAGGGCAACCAAAGCCGCGTAAACAGGCCGATATGCAAATAAGACAATAATACAAGGTGTATGATAATGGCACAGAAACCCATCAGCGCCATTCTGCGGTGAAAAAGCATAACCGCATCAAGGCCGAAGGGTCTGGTAAGCCAGTTGTAACGCGCAGCGAGGATGAAACTTGTGGCGATGATCATCAGCCCGACAAGACCAAAACCCAACGCTATCTGCTTGATGAATTGACTCTTCGGAACCTGACTGTGCGACGCGGCCAATACCAGCGGTAAAATCAGCGCCGCGGAATATAGCAAAATTAACAGTATGGCGCGGGGCCGCAATCCGCTGACAGCCGTTACCGCAGCATCGTCTAAAACCGTTGGTCCCATTTCCAATTCAGATAAAGCCATCTTGCCAAACCTTTGCTATCCAGGCAATAGCTTGCGGACCAACCGCCGCCAACGCTTTTGCCTCATGCCACACTAGCGGCTGTAATCTTGAGAATCAAGGCAGCATTCCTTGAACCATTCCGCCGGGGGCCTGTGACAGATTCCGCAAGACCTTTGTCGCAGAAGCGGTCACAGGCCCGTTCCGCCTGGCGCGGCACTTTGTGGCGGCATTGCGCGGCACGGGGCAAAACCTGATATCAGAAATCAACGCGTCAAAAACTGGCCCCGCCGATTCCGGTTGAATTGTTGCCCGGCCCGGCAATCCCTATAATCCGGCATGAAGCAGATGCTGCGAAACATCGCCGGTGTGGCGGTAGCGGCTGGGGCAGTTTTTTTAGAAAGGTTATGTGATGAAGTTGCAGAACAAAGTGGCCATAGTCACCGGGGCAGCTACAGGAATTGGACAAGGCATCGCCATTCGACTGGCCAAAGAAGGTGCCGCGATAGTCGTGGATTATGTGGGTAAGCCCGGAGCCGCGGATGCCACGTTAAACGCCATTAAATCCGCGGGTGGAAAAGCCATTGCGGTTGCCGCGGATGTCAGCAATCCGCAGCAGGTGCAGGCCATGGTGGATGAAGCGGTCAAAACATTCGGCAGCCTGGATATTCTGGTGAATAACGCGGGAATTGAATTCAAACATCCATTTGTCGAATTTCCGGTTGAACAATTTCAGAAAATCATTGCGGTGAATTTGATCGGGCCATTTGTGTGCGCCCAAATTGCGGCCAAGCAGATGATTAAACAGGGCAAAGGCGGACGGATAATCAATATTTCTTCGGTGCACGAAGATTTACCCATGCCGACAAATGCCCCGTATTGTGCCACCAAAGGCGGTATACGCATGTTGACCCGAACCATCGCCGTGGAACTTGCGCCGCACAAAATCACCGTCAATAACATTGGTCCGGGTGCCATATTCACCCCCATTGACGCGGATGTTGAAGCCAACAAGGCCATGGAGGACGCATTGATGGCGGAAATCCCATTGGGGCGCTGGGGCAAGCCGGAAGAAGTGGCTTCGCTGGCGGCCTTTCTGGCATCCGATGAGGCGGCCTATTGCACCGGCTCGACATTCTTTATTGATGGCGGCATGTTGCGGCAGGCGGGTTCCCTGTAGGGCTGCCGGCCGTTCCGGGAGGATACGGTAATGGCGATTCAATCGGTCAACGGGCGACTTAGCCTGCTGCTGCGCATGATGGATTTCATGTTTTGGGGCGACCGGCGCGTTCTTACCGCCGCTTCCGCAATCAGCGAACGGGAATATTACGCCGAACGCGGATTCTCCGCGGGATCGCTGCATAAACTGCTGGTGCATGCCATGGCAGCCCAATGGGTTTGGCTGTCACGCTGGAAACACTTGGAAGTGCAACGCCTGGAGGATGCAAGTGATTATCCCACGCGCGAAAGCCTGGTCAGGCGATGGCCGCGGGTACACCAGGATTTTTCAGAATTTCTGGCAGCGCAAACGGATGCAACACTGGCATCGGCGATTACTTATCGCAATACGCGCGGTGAAGCGTTCACCTTGCCCCTGGGCGAACTGGTGCTGCATTGCCTGGATCATGGAACGTATCATCGCGGGCAGGTCAACAGCCTGATCAAGTTAGCCGGCGGGACACCCGTTACACTGAATTATTTCCAGTTCAGTCTGGAACATCCGCTGGGGACCGGGACTTTATGAATAAGTTCCTGATATCGGCAATTGTGGCGGCGGCGGCGCTGGCGGGAATCGGCGGGTACCGCTGGTATCAGCACAGCCGCCGGCTGACCTGGGAAAAAGTCGATGGCATGATCGCCAATGCATTCCCGCAGGTGCCACAGTTGACGGTGCAGGCGCTGCATACCTGGCTTACCGATCCGCACAAGTCACCACCGGTTCTGCTGGATGTTCGGGCGAAGCAGGAATATGACGTCAGTCACCTGCATGATGCGAGGTGGATCAACACCGATGAACCGGTCAGCCAGGCGATGGCCGGCATTGAGCATGATCAACCCATCGTCGCATATTGTTCAGTGGGGTATCGTTCATCCGCATATTGCGCCCGGCTGATGAAAGACGGCTTTAACCATGTGTATGATTTAAAAGGATCGATTTTTCAATGGGCCAACGCGGGGCTTCCGGTCTATCGCGCGGGTAAAATCGCGCATCATGTGCATCCGTACGATCGCCATTGGGGACAATTGCTTAAGCGATCGCTTTGGGCATGGCACCCGCCAAAGCCGTAATCACACCGCGCATAATCAGACTCCTGCCCTGTGCGCCTCGCCAGGGCGGTCAGTTCATTTTTCCCATGGAAAATCATCGGATTATGCCCGCGTCAGTGAGCGGCCGGCCCGTTGTGCAATAACTTCCGGACATCCGCCGCAAGCACTTGGGGGGCATAGCCAACGATAATATGTCGCAGCACCCCATGCTGATCGATGACAAACTGGGTGGGAAAACCGCGAATACCCAGTTTTTGCGCCAAGGCACCGTTTCCGGGGTTGCGGTTAAAAATCTGGGGCCAGCTTTCTTTCGGATGCGCCTTGCGATAACTTTGAACGGAAGCTGCGGTTGAAAGAACCGGAACGCCAACTACCTCCAGACCATGGCGATGGTACCTGGCATACAAGTTGGAAATATCCGGAGCCTCTTTCAGACACCACGGGCACCAGGTACCCCAGAAATCTACGACAATTACTTTGCCCTTCCATTTGGCTGTGTTAAGTCGGCCTCCGCCCAGAAGTTGGCCGCGTAAAACCAAGGCACTCCCTTTGGCCGTAGCAGATGTTCCCCCCGCAACTTGTGCCACACTGC
>JAJZJL010000160.1 GCA_021810145.1 Planctomycetota bacterium
GGATCACCGGCAATATCGAAATAATTCTGCGTGGTCGAACCGATCTTCAATGCCGTCAACGGCCCGAAGGTCTTGCGGCTCCAGGTCACAACCTGATTATCATGATTCACCGCTATGGCCGAACTGGTGCTGTCATACAACTGCACCTGATGGGTTTGTCCATCGGCTGATTTTACACTCCAGGTGATATAGGTTACCGGCAGCGTCATGGTCTTGAGGTGAGAGGGCAAACGCGGAGTCATAAAAGTCAGCGTGAGATCAATTTTGCGGTTGGAGAACTGATAAATCGTGGTTGTCGGTCGCACCGTAACACGGTCCTGGTGCATGGCCGGCGCGGTCTTGGGTTGATTGCCCATAAGCCGATAGGTGGTGCCATCCACACGCACCAGACTCACCAGACTCTGAATCCGGCCATCCCAATAGCGCGTACGATGATCGGCCAGATGATTCTTTTCCGACCAGATGCTCATATACGGATCAAAGGTCACCAGCGGCACCGCCGGCGGACGAAACGCCGGAGCCGCGGTGGCACTCGCCGCGGCACTGAATTGTCCCAGCACCAGCAACGGCAGCAATACCAGCAGGCATACAGACAAGAGCCTCCTGTCCATACACCGCACTGCGACACTTTTCTTGGTCGAAAACAACACACACGATTGATTGGTTTTCACGATACCTGTACTCCAGTTATATCAATTCACTTTCCACTGCATAATCCCGCCGGAGTGGTGCGGCTTCAGTTCCACCACCATCCGCAGGGCACCGGTGGCAACGGGGGTAAATCGCACGACATTGTATCGATTGATCTTGTTCCCGTATCCGCTGGGATTGCTGACCGGAACCCAATGCCCATTTTGCCGGTAATAAAGTTTCCAGCTTTCCGGCGTCCGGCAATTGCCATGCACCGCCTGATCATCGAACCAGTATACCGAGCATTGCGATACATTCCTGATTTTGGAAAAGGTCAGTTGCGCCCATTCCCGGGTTCCCTCATGCGGCCACCAGGTAAAGCGCGGAACATTTTCCACATCGGCTGAAGATGTCGGCGTTATGCCGTCGATCATGGCCGGGATGGAATCGCCGGGGTTACACCACGAAGCCGAAGCCACCGCCTTGCGGTGCGCTCGCCAATGATGGGCATCCGGCCCCGAGCCGATCACCGGAAACATGGACACGCGCAGACGAGCCGCCCCCATGGGTATTAATGTTACCGTCCGGGTCGGCTGTGTGGAGATCACCGGGCTTTCATGAATTCTTCCGATCATGCCAAATTTGTTGATCTTCCAGGCCGGAATCTGCCGGGCTTTAACCCGCAGGGCAATGGGCACCGTCTTTTGCGTCCATGGCTGCAATGGAACCGGACCGGCTTTGCGAATGACTTTAAATTCACTGGCCGGATTGTGAGAATTTAAAAGCAATCCATAATTCCATGGCGAGGCCGGATATACCGCCCAGTGCGGCCACAACGACACCCCCGGATACATTTTCCACTTTTCCTTAATTTTCAACGAAAATGCCAACGGGCCATAAGTAATTGATACCGCATTTCGGGCCTGTGGATTGCTGGTCCACCGATGTACCGTTACATGCATGGGTAATGTCAGATTGACAATATCACCATTCTTCCACGTGCGATTGATCCGAAGATAGGAACATGGGGCAGCTTTCACCGCCACCGGCCGGCCATTGATTTGCACCGATGCCCCCCGACACCAGTCCGGCACACGGACATATAACGGAAACTTGGCGCTCTGTGAGGTTGTGACACTGAACCGGACGTTCTGGCCAAATGGATAACGTGTGGATTCGATCAGGTGTACGGTTTGACCGCTGCCAACTTTGGCCGTTACATCTGAATTACTGTAAAAATTGGCCAGCAGGCCATCATCGCTTGTGGCCAGCCAAACACTTTCGTTGTAATAAGGCCAGCCCTGGCTGAAGTTGTGCTCACAACATCGGTAAACCGGTCCGGCACTGTAGGAAAACATGGTGCCGCTGTCATCAATATCCGGATGCTTGTTTCCGGGATCCAGTTGAATCTGATTCGGGGCGGTTAAATAATGCAATGCTTTCATATTGGCTGTGGCGGCCGCGGGAAGCATGTTCATCGCCAATCGATCACAGCGATCAGCCCAGAAGGGATTGCCGGAAATGCGGGTGAGAATTTCGTCGCTGAGCATGTTTTCAACAATGGCGCAGGTTTCAATGCCCTGTCTTGGGCCGAAGTAACCAAAGCGGGCATTTTCATCGGCCCCGTATCCGCCCCCCGCCACCTGGCCATACAGACCGAACATGATTTTCCAATCGTTGCGCGTATCCCGAAGATCGCGCTTATTATGCGAAAGTTCATAATACTCCGCGGGCTCACGGAAACCTTCACCAAAGTTTACACCATGGTACGAAGCCACGCCGGCGGTCCAATCGGCGCTATGGGCGTTGATGGTTTTTACAAGTTTAAGAAGAGCCTTATCACCGGTGCGGTTATACAGCCAATAAATATCATGAATTCCCTCACTCCAGCGCACCGCACCCCAACCCAGGCTGAATACCTTGGGGGGAAGTTTGGCAAGATAATGAAAATATCGTGTTTCAAGTTTTAATACCCGGCTATCGCCGGTATCGGAATAATATTCCTGCAATACTTCCAGCATGATCTGATTGGGCCACAGCGACGGCAGGCCATGATGCGCCGTCTTCAGCCGCAAGGGTCCAAAATACCCATCCGGCAACTGTGTGGACATAATGCCGTGTATCCAATGAGCGGCATCGGCCATCATACGCTTATTTTTCAGCAAATACGCCATGGGAACATAACCACGCAACCAATAGGGCAATTCTTCCCAACCATTGGCGCTCATGGAACCGCGGTGTGTCCAGGCGGTTTTGTTGTAATTGCACCAGTCGGCTGGACCGTCAACCACATCGCGCCCATTCTTCACCTCGTCCATGCGGCCTTCCATGCCGTGGGATTCAATGACCAGCATGTTGTGTACCCAGCCGTGAACGGCCACAGCTCCGTACGGTAACCGCAATACCGCTTCCGGCAGCAACGGCGCACGATTGCAGGGATAAAAACTGTTGCGCTGAGATGCGGGTATACGCAACACATTGCGCACTAAAGCCGACACCGCAGCCGCCGGCACCAGCACGGCAGCGCAAAGTGCCAGCACCGCGGGCAATGCGATGCGTGTGATATTGAATCTACAAGAGGAATTTCGCCGTCGATTAAAATTTTTCATAAGCCGGCTTCCTTAATTGGTGAACTTGAAGCACAAGCAACGGCCTGTTGTATGCGGGGAACATCGGATGTGCACACAGCAGGATTTTACCGGCAAATTGCAGCCGGCACGCGCCGGATGGTTAAAGCAAAGCGGGTTCTCGCATGATCTTTCCCATCACGCAAAAACCTCCTCCGGGAGCACAAGGAGTAAAAAGCTCCCGGAGGAGGTGCATTCAGGAGAGTTTTATCGCAGGGCACGGGTTATTGCCCTTTACGACGAAAAACATCCATTATTAACAACGAGCCTTACGACGCCGGCTTACCAGCAGCATCCCCATGGCACCCAGGCCAAGCAGAGCCACGACACCCGGTTCCGGAACCGGCGTTGCCGCATACAGGCCGGCAACTTGTCCCGCAGTCAGCGCGGAGTTCCAAGTGGAGAGGTCATAGTAGCTGGCCAATGTTGTAGGATCGGTAAACGGATCCAAGCCTCCTAAGCCGTCCGAGGCGGTGGCACCACTCGGATCAGCCAGAACTGCCAAACTCATCGCTCGGTTCGTACCGCCTAGTAGGGGAGAACCGAACATTTGCAACACTCCATTGATGTAAAGCGACAGGGTATTCGTGCTGGCGCTATAAACCAGCACCTCCTGCGTGAGCTGGCCGGTAGGATTGGAAAGCCCATTACTAGCAGATAAAGCCAAGTCACTACCGGATGTCTGTGTCTCAAACGTTGACAAATGCGGGCTGTTCCCGCGATCGGGATGCACAATTATCCAGTTGGAGGCTTGATTGCCTTTTGTGCCCATTGACATAACGGTCGAGTAGTTGTTAGACGGATCGCTCGGTGAGCGGTTGAACGTAACCGAAATTGTGAAGTCACCTGTGTAATTGGCAAAAGTGGAGCCAGGCACGGACATGCCGTTTCCAGAGCCGCTGTTGCTTGTCACCAAAGCACCACCGCTGATGGTGTTGCCGGTGCCAACGATTGTTCCAGCGGTGCTGGCCGACCCTGCGGTGCCGATATCCGAAACCGTGCTGCCGCTGATGGCGGACTTGGCGAAGTTCCACTCATCCGTGGGGGTTGGTGGCGTTGCCGGCGCAGGCGTGGCAAGACTCGTAACGGCCGAGGCCGCGGCAGTCGTTGTATAGTAGCCTACCGCAGCGCCGCCGCTCGGGGCGGTTACGGAGAAGTTAAGTCCCGCCCCACCACCTTGCTGGTAATTCATTACTTCAATGGGGTAATAGCCAGCGTTGCTGAAAGTCACACTTGCCGTGCTGTCGGTGGTAGGAATGTAACCACCTGTAGTGGAAGGATTCGCGCTGGAGGCCGTGTTGGCATAACCGTTAGCGACTACTAGCGTTCCGGTTCCCGCGTTCCCGGTCGGCGTAATTCCCGTGCCGCCGAGATAAACTGCCCCAGCGTCGTCGGCCTGACTCATGTTAAATGTGTACGTGCCGGGAGCGGCGATCTTGATGTAGCCCATCTGATCAATCATTGATGTCTGCCAGTAGCTGACATCATACTTCGCGGCACCATTCGCATCCGATCCAAGGAACGCATTTGTAGGAGTTCCATTCCCGCCAGTGTAGCTGAAGGTGTCGGCCGTGTTCAAAAACGAATAGGACGGCGCGGGTGCCCCCCAAATCTGGCCGGTGTTAGCGTTAGAATAGGATCCACTAATGTACTGCTCCACATCCTGCACATCACTGAGGCTCGGCGACGGGCCGAATCCCGTTCCCGGAATGCCGTATTGGCCGGAACCTTTTGCGCCTGGATTACCCACGTGCCATAACGATGCCACCAACCCTTGGGAGAGGCCGCCGGCTCCCAGCGAAAGCGCCGGGGCGGAGGAAATGCTGATCGATCCGCCCGGGCCTGCACCAAAAGCAGTAGCCGCACCGAGCAACGATACCCCAGCTGACAAAAGCGCCAGCCGCCGTGTTGAAAGAATATTGGAATTCATGATGAAAACCTCCCTAAAACAGGAACCCTTATTACTTGGATGGGAAGGCCGACATACGACCTTACTTAAACGCCACCCGTAGCCTTTTTAGTCATCAAACAGAAGTCACCGCTGCCAGTATCAATAAAACCCGCCATTTGGAGCGTGAACGGCATGATCATTATTCCACATCATGTTCATGCGAGATCCGCCCTGAATGGGGTTAATCTGAGTCAAGTCTTTCTGGGAATAGGGTGCCACATGGCCATCGGCGAATAAAACATTGGAATCACCCTCGTGAATAGAACCCGGCCATTCCGCCCATTGCACCACGCCAGGAATACTCGTTTCCGGCAGCGCCAGACTGGTGCGTGTTGGGTCGGAATTATAAATAAATGCATAGTTTGGGTCCCCGTGGGAGGCATCATCAATGCGGTCGGTTATCGCAATCATCTGGGCCGGATTCTGTACGGCAGATTGCGGAACCTGTGGGTAATATTGCCCGCCGGTGGCGTCAATATCTCCGCCCAGACCTTCGCCATAAGCCAACTGCCCTTTAAGTGGAAACGCGCCAAGCGTACCCCAGTCGTTATATCCATAAGAAAACGCGGGCAAGGCAATCTCCCGCCCCAGCGAATCCGTCTGCGCAGGCCACTGGCCGCCCAAGAACAACACCTGCTGCCCCTTCGTATAACCGAATCCCAACTCAATGGTTCCCTTGGCGTAGCCCAGCGGCGGAACGGTTCCCGTTGGCCACAGGTAGCCCTGATATTCCATATCAATGGGGCGTGCCGGGCAATAGAAAAGTTTAGCCGATCCACTGCCCATCATGGTCATCAGCCGCGGCACCCACACGCAGAAATTATTGGCAATTCCCTGACCATTAACGACCTCATTACCCGGATAAAATCCCTTCCATGTCTGCAGATATTCCTGCATGGCAATACCCATTTCAGATTCATTGGATTCACAGGCCACCGCTTCAGCGCGAGCCTTGGCCTGTGCCAATGCCGGCAACAGTAAAGCAATGAGCAACGCGATAATTGAAATGACCACCAGTAATTCAATGAGTGTAAAACCTTTTGATTTATTTCCCTTGGGTATGCTGCTGCCTTGTAACGTCAACATAAGCAATCTCCTTGTATTGAAAAAAGTGTGTTATCGGATATCCGCCGATGCCTCAACCGTAACGCCTCGAATGCCGTTGATATCATTGATTTGCCGGACACAGACACTTGCGCCGATGCCGCAATCAAAGCACTCAGAATTTTGTTCACAGTCGAACATGTCGCAACACCCTCACGCCAGCCAGATTAAAGTGTCAATGCCGGCGAACAATTTCTTTTCCTCTGCCGCGGATTCAACTTGCCTCAAGAATCCATTTCGTATGACATGAGTTAGTATACTCCACGAATTTTAAATTGCAAGAGAAAAACATGATTTTTATTCAAGTCCACGTTATAGGTCTATAGTACGTTGAAATTACTGAATTATTTGACCTTTTTTCAGGCGTGCCTTCCAGTGTCCAGTTGGAACAACGGAGGCCCAATACCCAAAATTTTGAATTAGCAACATACAAGTTAATATACTATATTGTATGGCAATATTGTGAACCTATCCCCATTATGCGCTTATTTCTCAAGGCATTTCTTTGCTTTCCAATTAGCGCGATGCGCTCGAATTTTGTTGTTGCCACCATTGCACCGCCGGAATCAACCACAGCAGGTACATCATCGCGGCACAATTCAAAGATTTCGCAGATGGAGCCTGTGGCCGCTTCCGCAACGTGGATGCGATTGCTTGCGAACACAATCAGGCGATGAGCAATAAGTAATGAATCAAAGGGACTGGACCGCCCCGGCGCGCACGGGGTAAACTCTCTAAGCGGACTGCGCGGATACGGGGAAAAGCAATTGGCAATGGCTCCCGGCGATCTGGGAACCAATAACCAGTGATCATTGAGCGGTCGAGAGCCGATCTCGTTGAATGATACTTTTCGGCTATGATCTCGGTGTCCTCTGTGCCCTCTGTGGCAACCCCCATGGTTCAGAACTCTACGCACTCAAGGGACAAGAGCCGATTCGTTTCTTTGAGTCTTGGCGGTGAAAAACGTTTTGTGTTCACAAGGAGGGAGCCGAGGGTGCCGCAATGAATCCCGGCGCGGAGGGGATCTGCGATGGCGGGTTGGATCGGTTTTGTGGTGCGCCGGGGCGGCTTCTTGCCGCTTCTGTTGACCCGGAGGCAAAAGAAGACCACGGATTTCACGGATGAAACGGATACGGGGGGGCTTCTGAAGGGGCATGGTTCGTACGTTATCCGTTAAATCCGTGCAATCAGTGGTGATGCCAGTTGGCCTCATGGCGGTGGAAATTACACTGCAAGAATTGAATTCTCGATCCGATGCCCGAGCTTACCTGGAAGTCTTGTTGAACGGACCGCCCCGGCGCGCACGGGGTAAACTCTCTAAGCGGGCTACGCGGATACGGGACGCACAAATCCAGGAGCTTGGCGTGGAATTGTGTTACCTTACTTGGGGACAGGATTAACTTTGCTTCGTGGTTTGAGTCTTTAGAGATGCCTCGTTCACGTTCTGGAATGTTCGCGCTATCCGTGCAAGAGCTTTACCCCGTGCGCGCCGGGGTAGGCCTTACGATAGGGTCGGCAGATCGGGACTCAATCCGAATCTGAGTAATCTGAGAAATCTGTGGATCAGAATTCAAAACCTGATCAAAGCGCAGCGCTTCCATGCCCCTTCTAACTCCCAACTCCTGACTCCTAACTCCTCCCCCCTCTCGTGCCGCTACGGTGA
>JAJZJL010000033.1 GCA_021810145.1 Planctomycetota bacterium
ACCGGTGGTGCTGCGTGCTGCGGCCATCAAAATTCCGGCGGCGGCGGAGTCGGTAAAAGCGCCGGCGCTGGGTGCATGGAAATACCGTCTGGCGGATGGCCCGGCCATGCCCGGTTACCCGGACCAGTCCTGGATTCGTTCGGTTAATCCAGTGCAGATGGGTGTCGGCGATTATCCGGGGCTGCATCAGTGGTATCGCGCTAAAATATCCGCGGCCTCGGCCGGAAAATATCGGATTGTATTTTCTGGCCTGCGTGATAGCGCGGATGTGTTTATCAATGGTCGCCTTGTGGAAGCGGGGCCGAAGCGGATAGTCCATGTCTCTTTGGATGCGGGCGTTAATACCCTGGCGGTGCTGGCAATTTCGCATGGCAGACCGAAATTGTGGACATATATCGGTCCATATAATTCCATTGCGTCCATGGGGATATGGGGACACGTTCTGCTGTTTGGCCCCGGAAAACAGTCCAAGGCTGTGCCCATTCGGAACTGGCGCATGCGCGGCGGCATCGGACGGGAAAATACCGCATACCCATGGCGGGCGTTATCCAACCTTCCCGGTGTACCGGCATTTTATCGCACCCGTTTCGACTATCAGCCCAGGTTGGGCGCACCACATCTGGTCCTGCGGGTGGCCTGGGGAAAGCTGGACGGCGGATATATGTGGATTAATGGGCACAATCTTGGCCGCTATCCGGATCCGTTTATGCGCATGGGATTGTATATTCCCTCCTGTTGGCTGAATGCTGGGAAAAATACCCTTGAGATTTTCGACCAGCGCGGAAACGATCCACAATCCGTTCATCTGGTGATCGAACAAGCCGCCAGCCGAAGGTACGTCAAGCTGTATAGCCGTCCGCCGCAATAAAAGCGAAGTATCTGATGCGATCAGCTACCATCCCGGTGATTCGATGTGCGGTTATGATGCAAGTCAAACGCAAGTTCGCCGCTCTGTGGGAAGTTCCGCAATGCCGTTGCGGCCGAAGGTGACTGTGCTTGTTTCACATATTCACGGGGCTATAATATGTTGTTAGCTGCGGGAATGTGCAGGAAAAAGAAGCGAAAGGTCAGACATGACAATCCGCAGTGATCTGCTTTCTTCTGTTTATACGATGCCTTCCATGAACTTGGAGGGATTTGCCGCTCTGGCTGAATTGGCGCTGGATCTGCGTTGGAGCTGGAATCGCGCGGCGGATGCGGTGTGGCGGCAGCTTGAACCGGAGCTTTGGTCGAAAACCCGCAATCCCTGGGTTGTTCTGCAGACGGCCTCGCAGGAAAAACTTCAGAGTCTTCTGGCTGATAAGGTATTTCGTGCGCAAGTTGATGCGCTGCTGGAAACCCAGAAAAACCTGGCCGAGGCTCCGGTCTGGTTCAACCAGCAGTATCCCGAATCTCCGCTGACATGCGTCGCCTATTTCAGTATGGAATTCATGTTAAGCGAGGCGCTGCCGATTTATTCCGGTGGCTTGGGAAATGTGGCCGGAGATCAGCTCAAATCCGCCAGTGATCTAGGTGTGCCCGTGGTGGGGGTAGGATTGCTTTATCAGCAGGGCTATTTCCGGCAGCACATCGATGCCAACGGAAATCAACAGGCGCTTTATCCATATAACGATCCCGGTCAGTTGCCCGTAACGCCCCTGCGGCAGGCCAACGGCGAGTGGTTGCGCATGGAAATAGCATTGCCGGGATATTCCGTGTGGGTGCGGGCGTGGCAGGTGCAGGTTGGGCGGCGGAAGTTGTATCTGCTGGACAGCAATGATCCCACCAATGCGCCCATCCATCGCGGCATTACCAGCGAACTCTACGGCGGCGGGCCGGAGTTGCGAATTCAGCAGGAGTTGCTGCTGGGAATCGGCGGCTGGCGCTTATTGGAAACACTCGGGTTGAATCCGGAGGTGTGTCATCTTAATGAGGGACATGCAGCTTTTGCGGTTCTGGAACGGGCGCGGAGTTTTAAGGATAAAACCGGAGTTTCTTTTGATGCTGCTTTGGCCGTGACCCGCGCGGGAAATGTGTTTACCACCCACACGGCGGTCGCGGCGGGGTTTGATCTCTTTGCGCCGGCGCTGATCAGCCAGTATCTGGGGCACTACGCCACAGATAAACTTGGCATATCGCACCATGAATTGTTCGCATTGGGGCGAAAAAACCCCGTGGACAATAATGAGCCGTTTAACATGGCGTATCTGGCAATGCGCGGAAGCGGGGCCGTCAACGGTGTAAGCCGCCTGCACGGTCAGGTAAGTCGGGATTTATTTTCGCCGCTTTTTGCGCGTTGGCCGGTTGATGAAGTACCCGTGACCCATGTAACCAACGGCATACATGTGCCTAGCTGGGAATCTTCCGATGCGGATGAACTCTGGACGGGCGCGTGCGGAGCAGGACGGTGGTCGGGAAATACCGATGCCCTGGCCAGGCACGTCATGGCCATTCCCGATGCCCGGCTATGGGAGATGCGTACGGCCGGCCGGACGTCGCTCGTTGAGAATGTGCGATCCCGTTTATCCCGCCAGTTGGCGGCGCTGGGCAGTCAGGCCGCTCTGGTGGAAAGGGCGAAGCACTTGTTAGACCCTAATGTGCTGACGCTGGGTTTTGCCCGCCGGTTCGCCACTTATAAACGACCGAATCTGCTGCTGCATGATCCGGAAAGACTTGTTCGGCTGCTTACCGACGCTCGTCGTCCCGTACAATTGATTATTGCCGGCAAGGCACATCCGGCGGACCAGGCCGGGCAGCAGATGATTCAGCAATGGATTGGCTTCATTCATCGCAGTGACGTTCGGCCGCATGTGATTTTTCTCAATGATTATGACATGCAGGTGGCTCAGTGCCTGGTACACGGCGTGGATGTCTGGATTAATACCCCGCGCCGGCCATGGGAAGCTTCCGGAACCAGCGGTATGAAGGTATTGGTCAATGGCGGCCTGAATATTTCAGAACTGGACGGCTGGTGGGCGGAAGCCTACGCGCCGGATGTGGGTTGGGCCTTGGGCGACGGCAGGGAACACGATGAAGATCCCGAGTGGGACGCACATGAAGCCAATGAACTTTACGATCGACTGGAAAAGGAAATTGTGCCGGAATTCTACACCCGGGATGCGCATGGTATTCCAGGGGCCTGGGTGGCACGCATGCGATCAAGCATGGCTCGCCTGACACCTCAGTTTTGCACCAATCGCACCGTCAGGGAATATACGCAACGGTATTATCTGCCCGCCGCCGCCAATTATTTTGCGCGGGCCGCAAATAAAGGCTCCACCGGTGTGGATATTGTCAGTTGGCGGCACCGGCTGGAGGAAAAATGGCCGGCGGTAAGATTCGGTGAATCGCACATCAGCACCAGCAATACGATGCATAGTTTTGAAACACCGGTGTATTTGAATGAATTAGGCCCTGCCATGGTGCGGGTTGAATTGTTTGCCGAGGCTCTTGACGGAGAAACGCCCATTCGGCAGGAAATGAAATGTGTGCGGAAGCTCACCGGCGCCGCGGGCGGGTACACATATAGCGCACAGGTGCCGACCTCGCGTCCGGCATCCGATTATACGGCTAGAATCATGCCCTGCTTTCAAGGCACCGCGGTGCCGTTGGAGGCGGATTATATCCTCTGGCAGCGGTAACAGCCCGGCGGGCATGGCTCTCATTGAAAGTGATATAAACGCATGTCCCATTATTCAACACCAACAGTGCGGAAAAATGCGAGCATGAAACCCCGCCGAGAGCGGAGGGCTTCCGTACAAGCTCCGCCACAAGCGGTTCTGACCATCAACGCGGGTTCTTCCAGCATCAGGTTTGCCCTGTTTCAAGCCGGGCCGGCACCGCAGCGACTGATGGATGGAAAAATTGATCGCATCGGCCTGAGTGATCCGATTTTCATGGTAAACGACTCAAATGGACTGTCAGGCTCCAGTCGCCGCATTTGTGCTGACGATCATGGCTCAGCCACGAAATTTCTTTTGAAATTTCTGGCGGCGCAACCGGCGTTTGCCTCCGTGAGGGCCGTCGGTCACCGTGTGGTGCATGGCATGAGATTCTCACGGCCGCAACGGATTAACGCCGCGTTGCTGGAGCAACTGCGTCGCATTGCCCCGTACGATCCGGATCATCTGCCGCGCGAAATTCAGCTTATTCAGGCGTTTCGCAGGCAGTATCCCAGGATTCCGCAGATCGCCTGCTTCGACACGGCGTTTCATTGTTCCATGCCGCCTGTCGCCAGGTTGTTGCCAATCCCCCGGCGCTATGTGGCCAAAGGGGTACGACGCTACGGCTTCCATGGATTATCCTATGCATTTCTCATCGATGAACTCATTCGCCTTGGCGACCCGGCGGCAAGGAAGGGGCGCGTGATATTGGCGCATCTGGGCAATGGCGCCAGTCTGGCTGCCGTTCGCGCGGGTAAAAGCATGGACACAAGCATGGGCTTTTCACCGGCCTCGGGATTGATGATGAGCACGCGCTCCGGGGATCTGGATCCGGGGGTTATCAGTTTTTTGTCTCGCACGGAAGCAATGACCGCCGCGCGATTTCAGAAAATGGTCAATCATGAATCGGGACTGTTGGGCGTTTCCGGCGTCAGCTCTGACATGCGCGATCTGCTGGCAAGAGAATCCACGGATTCTCGCGCCGCCGAAGCACTGGATATGTTCTGCTATCAAGCAAAAAAATGGATCGGCTCTTTTGCCGCGGCACTCGGCGGGGTGGACACGCTGGTGTTTTCCGGCGGTATTGGGGAAAATGCCCCGGCCATCCGGCAGCGCATCTGTCAGGACCTGGCATTTCTTGGAATTCGTCTGAATTCCCGGCGAAACTTAAAAAATGCCGGAATCATTTCACATTCCAATGCCGAGGTTTCTGTTCGCGTTTTCATACCGATGAGGAACTGATGATTGCGCGATCCGTCATCCGGTTGCTCAAATTTAAAACGAAAGGACAATAAATGATGAACACCAGAACATTGACACCTGAATTGCTCGCCAGAATGGACGCCTACTGGCGGGCCGGCAATTATCTCTCTGTCGGTCAGATTTATCTTTATGATAATCCGCTGCTTAAAAAGCCTCTCACCCTTGAGCACGTCAAACCCATGCTTCTGGGCCACTGGGGTACCACACCGGGCCAGAACTTCATATACACACATCTCAATCGTGTCATTACCAAATATGATCTGAATATGATTTATCTTTCCGGTCCCGGTCACGGCGGACCTGCGGTGGTGGGAAATGTATATCTCGAAGGGACATACAGTGAAGTATATCCTGATATCAGTCAGGATGAGGCGGGGTTGAAAAAACTATTTAAACAATTTTCGTTCCCCGGCGGAATTCCCAGCCACGCCGCACCCGAAACGCCGGGTTCCATACACGAAGGTGGCGAATTGGGTTACTCCCTCAGCCATGCATTCGGCGCGGCGTTTGATAATCCGGATCTGATCGCCGCGTGTGTGGTCGGCGATGGTGAAGCGGAGACCGCACCGCTGGCCACAAGCTGGCATTCCAATAAATTTCTCAATGCCCGAACGGATGGTGCCGTTCTGCCGATCCTGCATCTTAATGGCTATAAGATTTCCAATCCTACGCTTCTGGCCCGTATTGAACCCGAGGAATTGGAACAGTTGCTCCGCGGTTATGGATGGAACCCTTATTTTGTTGAAGGCCATGAGCCATTGCTTATGCATGAAGCCATGGCGACGGTACTGGATGCGGCCATTGAACGCATCCGGCAGATTCAACGCGAAGCCCGCATGCAGGGCAACACCGTTCGTCCGCGCTGGCCGATGATTGTGCTGCGATCTCCCAAGGGGTGGACCGGACCGAAGGAAATCGACGGCCTGCCCGTGGAAGGAACATTTCGCGCTCATCAGGTGCCGCTGTCCGATCCGGCAAAAAATCCCGAACATCTCAAGATGCTTGAAGCCTGGATGAAAAGCTACCGCCCTGAAGAACTTTTCGACGAACAAGGGCGGCTGAAAGCGGAATGGGCGGCACTTGCCCCGAAGGGGCAGCGTCGTATGGGCGCCAATCCGCATGCCAATGGCGGCAGTCTGCTGCGGGAGTTGCGTATGCCGGAGTATCGTGACTACGCCGTGCAGGTTCCTGAACCCGGGATTTCCGGTATCGGTGATACGCGGGTACTGGGGCCTTTTTTGCGCGACGTGGCAAATATCAATGCAACCCCGCGAAACTTCCGCCTTTTTGGCCCGGATGAAACCCTTTCCAATGGTCTGGGGGCGGTGTTTAATCTTACCAATCGGCAATGGAATGCGCGCACGGTGCAGAATGACGAGTTTCTGGCACCCGCGGGTGGGGTGTTGGACTCCATGCTCAGCGAGCATCAGTGCGAAGGCTGGCTCGAGGGATATCTGTTAACAGGACGCCATGGCGTATTTAACTGTTATGAAGCATTTATACATGTTGTGGATTCCATGTTTAACCAGCATGCCAAATGGCTGGAAGTTACGCGCAATCTCCCGTGGCGGGTTGATATTGCGTCATTGAATTACCTGCTTTCATCGCATGTATGGCGGCAGGATCATAACGGTTTCACCCATCAGGATCCGGGTTTTCTGGATGTGGTTGTCAATAAAAAATCCGATGTGGTGCGGGTTTATCTGCCGCCCGATGCCAACTGTCTGCTTTCCGTCATGGATCATTGCCTGCGCAGCAGACAGTATGTCAATGTGATTGTTGCGGGAAAACACCCGTCGCCTCAGTGGCTGCCGATAGAAGCTGCCGCCATACACTGCGAAGAAGGTATTGGCATCTGGAAATGGGCCAGCAATGATAACGGCGTTGATCCTGATGTGGTCATGGCCTGCGCCGGTGATGTCCCGACCCTGGAAACACTGGCGGCGGTTTCCATTCTTCGGCGGGAACTGCCCGATCTGAAAATCCGCGTAATTAATGTTGTGGACTTAATGAGGCTTCAACCCGGCAGTGAACATCCTCATGGATTAAGCGATACTGATTTTGACTCGCTGTTTACCACCGATAGGCCTGTGATTTTCGCATTCCATGGTTATCCATGGCTGATTCACCGTTTGACCTATCGCCGTACAAATCATCGCAATCTTCATGTCCGGGGCTATAAGGAGAAGGGCACCATCACCACGCCGTTTGATATGACTGTCTTAAATGATATGGACCGCTTCCATCTCGTGCAGGATGTGGTGGACCGACTGCCCCGGCTGGGAGCCAGGGCCGCTTACCTCAAGCAAATGGTGCGCGATAAACTCATTGAGCACAAACGGTATATCCACCAGCATGGTCAGGACCTGCCGGAAATTCGAAACTGGAAGTGGGGTGAACCGGTTCCACCGGGGTAATAAAACCGCCCGGCAGCGGTTCTATTACCCCGGCGATACCAATCAACGCGCATGCTCGCATTTCGTTGGCTGTGATTGCCTCGATTGTTGCATTCTGTGCCGGATGGTGATTGCCGCTGTCAATGAGATGAAGCCGCACCACCGCCAGTCACGGGACCGGTGTTGATGATTATCCAGCGGGTAGAGCGTCAAATCCTCCGGCCCGGCATTGGCGCTTCTGCTGCATACATGAACTTCCATCCGGGGAATTGGACGCTGTTCCGGAGACAATCCCGAAGTCTGCGTGCGAAATGCCGCTATCCGTTTCGTATTGAAACCTGATCCTGCGGTGCTCGTTGGCGGGCTGCGGATGCTTCGCGACCATGTTTTGATATACCTCCTACGCGGGCAAAGATATCAGCCTCGGTATCATTGCTGGCTCTGCCAAGCTGGCAGAATGCGTTTTTTTGACATGACCGATATTACCAAAGCCGGAGGTAAATACACCTTGGAAGGCGATATGTAAACGCTTGTAAAGTATAGAGTTATAAATTATTTGTAAAATTAAACTGCGCGCGGCATGGCGATTGCTTAACGCACGTTGACTACGCTTGCGACGTCAGGAAGCTGTTGCGGGCATTCGGGTAGGATGCCTTCAGTCGACCGGATCAAGCGGTTAGAAAAGGATGTGTTCAATGGGTAAAGTCATTGGTATTGATCTTGGAACAACCAACTCGGTGGTTGCGGTCATGGAAGGCAATCAGCCCAAGGTGCAGGTAAATGCCCAAGGGTCGCGCCTTACTCCATCGGTTGTTGGCTTTACGGATAAAGGTGAGCGATTGGTGGGCCTGCCGGCCAAGCACCAACAGGTCACCAATCCTCAGAATACCGTTTTCTCTATTAAGCGGTTCATGGGGCGGCGTCATGGTGAAGTTTCTTCCGAAGAAAAGCTGGTTCCCTATAAAGTCATTGGCGGTCAGGACGAACTGGTGAAAGTGGAGGTGCGCGGAAAGGATTACACCCCACCGGAAATCTCGGCCATGATTCTGCAGGATTTGAAAAAGACCGCCGAAGATTATCTCGGCCAACCGGTTACCGATGCCATCATTACGGTGCCGGCATATTTTAATGACTCGCAACGTCTGGCTACCAAAGAAGCCGGTGAAATCGCCGGGTTGAATGTTAAGCGTGTGCTGCCAGAACCAACCGCCGCGGCTTTGGCGTACGGCATGGACAAAAAGAAGGGCGGTAAGATTTTTGTGTTCGATCTCGGTGGCGGCACATTTGATGTGTCGGTGCTGGATGTTGGTGACGGCGTATTTGAAGTGCTGTCGATTAACGGTGATACCCACCTCGGCGGCGATGATTACGATCAGGTGCTGGTGGATTACATTGCCGAAGAATTCCGCAAACAAAATGGCATTGATCTGCGGAAAGATCCCATGGCTCTGCAACGCCTGAAGGAATCCGCCGAGAAAGCCAAAATTGAGCTTTCCAGCAATATGGAAACCACGATTAATCTTCCGTTTATCACGGCGGATGCCAGCGGTCCCAAACACCTGCAAATGGCGATTAACCGCAGCAAATTTGAGGCTATTGTCAGCCATCTTACCGAACGTTGCCGGCAGCCGGTGCTCAAAGCGCTGGATGATGCCAAACTTTCCGCCAAGGACGTTGATGAAGTACTCCTGGTTGGCGGCTCTACGCGTATGCCGCGGGTGCAGCAGTTGGTTAAGGAAATCTTCGGCAAAGAAGGTAACAAAAGCGTCAACCCGGATGAAGCCGTGGCTTTGGGGGCGGCAATTCAGGGTGGCATCACCACCGGCGAGGTCAAGGATATTCTGGTATTGGATGTTACCCCCTTGTCGTTGGGTGTGGAAACCTATGGCGGTGTGATGACCGTGTTAATCCCGCGCAATACCACCATTCCCACCAGCAAGAGCGAAACCTTCAGCACGGCCGCTGACAGTCAGACCAGTGTTGAAATTCATGTGCTGCAGGGTGAACGTGAGTTCGCCAAGGACAATCGGACCTTGGGTAAATTCACGCTTGGCGGAATTCCGCCGGCACCGCGCGGCGTGCCGCAGATTGAGGTGTCCTTTGACATTGACGTCAACGGCATTCTCAATGTCAAGGCCAAAGACAAGGCCACCGGCAAGGAAAGCAAAGTGGAAATCAAGGGCCACAGTGGATTGTCCAAGGATGAAATTGAGCGCATGAAGAAAGAGGCCGAGGCCCATTCCGCCGAGGACAAAGCGCGCCGCGAACTCGTTGATCTCAAGAACCGTGCCGAAGCGGTTACGCTTCAGGTAGAACGCGAACTGCAGGAGCACGGCAACAAGATTACTCCGCAGGAGCGTGGTGATCTTGAGGCCGCGGTGAACCAGGTTAAGGAAGTCGGGAAACAGGAAGATAAGGCCGCTATTGAAAAGGCCCTGGAAAACCTGAATCGTGCCCGCATGAAACTTGGCGAAGCAGCCTATAAGGCCGCATCGGAAACCGCTGCCGCGGGTGCCCCCGGGGCAGCCGGGCCGGAAGCCGGAGCCGCTGGCGGTGCCGCGCCTGGTGCGTCGGCGGATCAGGGCAAGAAGCCCGATGATGTGATTGATGCCGAGTATGAGGTCAAGTAATACGCGGACTCATGCGTTAAAGTTCATATCTGGCGGTGCTTGATCGCTGGAAAAAAGACAAAAAGGGCCGAAGAATATTCTTCGGCCCTTTTTATTGGTTTGCGGTTTTCTGCGCAAAGTACCGCCGGGTTATCGATAGGTGGCGCGGTGCGGCGCGCGCGGGTCATAGACAATCATGCACGCATCCTCAACTTGCCCGCTGCCGTGTTCGCCGATGGTGCGGATATGATTTTGTCCTTCTTTGAGTTCCGTTTCGGGCCACACAAATACACCGGTGTGGCCATGTTGTGTACCCAGTAACTGGCCATTGAGCAAGAGCTTCACGCGGGCGCAGTTGCTGTACACCTTTAAGACCGCGCGCTTATCCGGACGACAGTTAAATCGTCGATCGGTGATATAGACGAACGGCTCTTTACTCCACTGGGCTTTATAAAAATAAAAGGCATCCTTGCGCGTTTTGCGATCGCGTGTCACAAGGCCTTTGTCATTTTTGCCGGGATGGTCGCCCTCGTGGCGGGATGACGAGGCAAAATCAAACATCACCCAGAGAAACGTGCCCCACAGCCATGGGCGATCTTTAATTGCGGCCCAGGCATGTTCATGCAGCAACGCCTGATATTCTTCGGGATGCCAATAAGCACCGGGGTTCGGTTGAACAACATGGGATTCATGCTGGAAAATGCTGGCACCGGCACCATATTCGCTCATGCCGATACATCGGCCGGGAGCCTTGGCCTCCACAACTTTACGGATCCCGTCCAATATGCCGGGGAAGTCTGTCATTTTTCCGCCGTACCAGCCCGGATAGCGGTTAAATGCGATAATATCGGTGATATAGCCAATATGGTTGTATTGAGATTGATCGTCTGCGGCGGTGGTGGGGCGGGTGGGATCCAGCCGTCTGGCCTCAGCATTGATTTTTTGCACGAGGTGATAGCCAAGATTCTCCTGGCCATTATTTCCCAGTTCGTTAAACATACTCCAGAAGCAGATGGATGGGTGATTGAAATTTTGTTTGATCAGTTCGCGCACCTGCCGGACCTGATTGTTGTCAAATTCTTGATTATGCGCCACACCGTTGACCAGACCGTCTTCCGCCCAGACCACAATGCCAAGTTTGTCCGCCGCATCGTACGATGCCTGCGCGTGCTGGTAATGTGCCATGCGCACGCACGTGGCGCCAATTTCATAAATAATGTCCAGATCCTGGCGATAATCCGCGTCGCTAACCGCTCGCCCCTTGTTCGGTCGGTCCTCATGAGTGCAAACGCCCCGCAAAGGATAGGATCGGCCATTGAGAAAAAATCCCTGATCCGGATCGATATGAAAAAAGCGGAGCCCCAACGGTTGGGTAACGGCATCGCAACGGCGTTTGTCATCAAATATTTCCACGGTCATCTGATAGAGATACGGGTCCTCCCGGCCATTCCACAGATGGGGCTTGGGCAATTCGATATGGTGCACACATGCGGCCGTTTGACCTGCCGCCACAATCTGCGCTGTGGAAGCGGTCAATAGGATTTTCCCGGTATGATCGGAAATGCTGTATCCAACGCCTGCGGTCTTTTCCTCAGATGATGCATTGCGCACCAGAGCCGTAACTTCCAGTTCCGCTTTTTCCGGTGTGACTTTCACCTGCTTGATATAAACGCCGGGACCTCCGTCATCCAGCGGACTGATACTCAGTGCGTCCAGCACCAGCAGCCGGACATGACGGTACAGTCCTCCGTCGAGATTAAAATCTCCGTTCAGCGGTGCGATATGATCGTTGTACGCATTATCCACGCGCACGGCAACAGCATTGCGCCCGCTGCGATGAATAAAGGCGGTAATATCCACACAAAAACCCGCAAACAGGCCAATGTGTTCACCGGCCGGGTGGCCATTGCAATACACTTCGGTGGTGATTCCAGCGCCTTCAAAATAGAGAAAAATCTGCTTCTCGGGATCTCGTGCAAGCTGGGGAAGTTCAAGTTCCTTGCGGTACCAGGCTGGTCCGCGGTAATACGGCGCTCCGGTCTGCGCGTCCAAACCGTTGTAGGTATGGGGCAATTCCACCGTGGTCCAGGCGCTATCGTTTATATTGGGATCTTCTGCTCCGGGAAATCCCTGCTTGAGAAATTTCCAGGCCTGATCGATGCGCATATCCAGTCGGGGTGAATTTGATTTTCCGATAGAGCCCGCCCATGCGGAACGACCGGAATCGTTGGCGTTGGATTCACTGCACCCGGCCAGTGCGCCGGCGGCAATCATGGCCAAAGCGCCAAATTTAATGACATCTCGGCGCGACGACAGCGGTGTTTCGGTGGATGGCGTTTGCGGCGCTGCAGATTCAAAATGTTCAGTGTGGACGCTGCTTGTCAATGCCAATGCTGAAGGCTCGCACATTTTTCCGCCTTTCGTAGAAGACCCTCGTGAACGATTCGATGATAATCGGCGTTGACGGATTCTTCAATGAATCGCCAAATCGGATCAACGGCGCAGGGGGCAAATAATGGTACGCACACAGCGAAAAAAATTACCGCGCGGTCGTGCGGGCTTTACGCTTGGGAAGTTTGGGCGGCGGTTCGCATAAGGCCAACGGTCGATGTTTGGATTTGGATTCCATGAGGTCCGCAATGGTCGAGTTGCGCAAGATTTTCTCGATGCCGCCAATGGCCTGATCCAGTCTGGTGTGCAACGGGCAAAGTTGCTTGCCGTGCGCCAGCAGGGCCAGCGGACAGCTTTCAATGCGGCGAATGGGATCAACCGCCTGCACAACGTCAAAAAGCGTTAAGGTGTGCGGATCGCGAGCCAGTACGGTTCCGCCATGTAAGCCGCGCTGGGATTTGACCATGCCGGCGCGCGAAAGCGTTTGCAGCACTTTGGCCAAATATCCTTGTGGCACCAATGTACCGGCGGCGATGATCCGGTTGGTGGCCGGCTCGCCATTGCATCCGGCCAGATACACAATCACTCGCAGGGCATATTCACTGGTTTGAGAAAACATAAACACCTAAAAATACAGCTTGATATTTAAATCTTGAAGTCCGATTTTACTGCCGCTATACTATTGGTCAAGGGTAAAACGGCGAAACCACGCATCATGTGGTATCGAAGTTCGTTCTGGCCAACATGCTGTGGGGCTGGGGAAAAACGATGAACACACTTATGCTTTCGCGTATTCAATTTGGGTTAACCGTATCATTTCACTACCTGTTTCCGCTCTTAAGCATCGGTCTGGGCGTCATGATGGTGATCATGGAAGGGATGTATCTTAAAACCAGCGATCAAAAGTGGGAGCGGATGGCACGATTCTGGACCGGTATATTCGCCCTGACCTTCGGCTTGGGCGTGGCGACCGGAATTGTCATGGAATTTGAATTCGGAACCAACTGGGCCAACTATTCCAGATTTGTCGGTGATATTTTTGGAGCGCCGCTTGCGGCAGAGGGCATTTTTGCGTTCTTTCTGGAGTCGGGCTTTTTATCCATTCTCCTGTTCGGCTGGGATCGCGTGGGACGGAAAATGCATTTTTTCGCCACAGCCATGGTCTCGTTGGGTTCCATTTTCAGTGCCGTATGGATTAACGTTGCCAATTCCTGGATGCAGACTCCGCTGGGCTTTCAACTGGTGAAAAACGCGCAGGGGAAAGTCGTTGGCGCGAAAATGACGAATTTCTGGCAGGTGGTGTTAAATCATTCCACCATTGATCGGCTGGAACATGTGCTGATCGGAGCCTTTTTGTCCGGCGCGTTTCTGGTGATCAGCGTTGCGGCGTGGTATCTGTTGAAAAACCGCCATCTTGAAATCGCCCGGTCATGCATGAAAATAGGGCTGATCGTTGCAATTGTCTGTTCCCTGCTGCAATTGCTTACCGGAGATTTTAATGCCAGAATGATCGCCAAATACCAGCCTGCCAAGCTGGCGGCCTTTGAAGGAGCGTTTCCTGCGTCGGCTCCCGAGTCGCTGGGCATTGTGGGGTGGGTGGATCAGGTTCGTCAGAAGGTTTACGGCCTGAAAATTCCCGGCATGTTAAGTTGGCTGCTTTATGGCAATACCAGTCGGCCGGTGGAAGGACTTGACGCGTTTCCCGCTAAAGACTGGCCACCGGTGAATCCGGTGTTTCAATCCTATCACGCCATGGTGGCTTTGGGAATGTTTTTGATTCTAATCAGTTTTCTGGCCACGTTTTTCTGGTGGCGGGGAACTTTATGGAACAAGCGATGGTTGTTGTGGATATTGGTCTTCTCCGTTGTTGCGCCGCTGGCCGCCAACGAACTGGGCTGGTTCTCCGCGGAAGTGGGGCGCCAGCCATGGATCGTCTACGGCATTTTGCGCACCAGCCAGGGGGTTTCGCCGGGATTGCCCGCCGGTGATGTGCTCACGAGCATCATCATGTTCGGCATTTTGTATGCCCTGCTTTTTGCGCTTTTTATATACATGCTGAATCGGAAAATTCAGCATGGTCCCGTTGATGCGCCGTTGCGTGTGCCCTCCGGGCAACCCTTGCCGCATCACGCCCGTATGGATGCCTGAACGCCTTGCGGTGAAACAGTTTTGTGTTGAGATTTGCGATTGGATTGGTTTATGGCATTGCAAATAACATGGTTTATTCTGCTGGGCGTTCTGTTCGCCGGTTATGCCATTCTTGACGGTTTTGATTTTGGTGTGGGAATGCTGCATCTTCTGGTCAAAGATGACCAGGATCGCCGCATTCTGCTTAACAGCATCGGGCCGGTTTGGGATGGCAATGAGGTCTGGCTGGTAACCGGTGGGGGAGCCATGTTCGCCGCGTTCAAAGATATGTATGCCACCGTTTTTTCCGGTTTTTATCTGGTGTTCATGCTGCTGCTGATGGCGTTGATTTTTCGAGCCGTGTCCATTGAATTTCGCAGCAAGGAACCCATGCTCTGGTGGCGGAAGCTCTGGGACGGATGTTTTTTTGCGGGCAGTCTGCTGGCTGCGTTGCTGCTGGGCGCTTTTGTGGGCAACATTGCGCGCGGTGTGCCGTTGACGCCCTCCGGCACTTTTGCCGGCAATATCCTGACACTGTTGAATCCCTATGCACTGATGGTGGCTGTTACAACCGTCGCTTTGTTTATGATGCATGGCTCAATTTATCTGGTCATGAAGACCCAGGGAGCTTTACATGATCGCGTGCGGTACTGGGTGAACAATACCATTATCTTTTTCATTATCTGCGCCGTTTCCACCACCATGGTTACGCTGATTTATTTTCCAAGATTAACCGATCCCTTTCGTCAAAATCCGGCACTTTTTATTGTGCCTTTGCTGATGATGCTGGCTATTGCGAATGTTCCGCGTGAAATATCCCGCAAAAAAGATTTTCTGGCTTTTATATCCAGTTCGGCGGCCATTGCGCTGCTGCTGGCAACGCTGTCGATTGGCCTGTTTCCAAACCTGCTGTACGCCACGAACAAGCCAGCGTACAGCTTGACCATTTATTCCGCATCGTCCTCCCAATACACCCTGGGCATTATGCTTATTATTGCCATTATCGGCATGCCCATCGTGATCGGGTACACCACCTATGTATATTGGATTTTCCGCCATAAGACCGCTCTTGATGAGCACAGTTACTGAAGAATCTGCGGCTGTTTGTGCCGCGCGGGCACTTTGTTCACAGGCTTATTCCCGTGCAGCGGTATGCCAATTGGTCCTTGCCATGCCCGCCGACCGAACATGCGTTTGTGCGGCAAGTCCCGCCGCGTTGGCTTGAAAATGCGGGGCTTTTGCGAGCGGTCAAATCATTTCATGGCCCGCACCTGCTGCGCAGATTCCCATGATATTCGCCTTGCGGAATGGACTGGCCGGAGGCTTTTGGCCGGGCCCCGACGCATCACCGGAAATGTCGGAATTAGTATTCAATTTCGCCGTAAATTGCCGAAGTTAAAGGTAGTATTTCGTGCTTGATTTATGCGTCTTGGAGGCTAATAATGCAATAGGGGCAGATGATGGGAGCAGTGAATGGCAGCCGCGTGACTGCCGGCTTGATTTAGAGGCTTCTTTGTTACAGGAGGTTTATCATGACTGATACACTTACAACCACACAGAACAATGATGGAACCAGTACAAACACTCATCATGTTGAGGAACTCCGTCGGAAATACACCATCGCAAAATCGGCGGTGGCTGACTTGGCTGGCGAAGTCAGCAAGACGGCCAAGGATCAGGTCGGCGATTTAAAATCACATGCTTCCGATTGGGTCCATGATAAGGCCGATCTGCTGAGGGAACAGGCGGCGGATTCGCAGGCTGCGATGATCACCATGGTCCGACGTAATCCGGTGAAGGCCGTGGCGATTGCGGCAGGAGTCGGGTTGGTGCTGGGCTTGCTGATCCGCCGCAGAGATTAATAGGCCTGAAATACGGTATACTGCCATCAGCGATTGGTCGTGTCAGATGAAGTTACGGAGTTGCTTTCATGGCTGAGAATACCGTTGACGAGAGCACAAATGATTCGGCGCAGCATTCGCGTCCGGGGGCCGGGAGATATTACAGCCAGCGCATTCTCCGCGCCATACTCGATGTCATAGAACTGGAAGTGCAGATCATTACGCTCCGGCTGCTGTCAGCAATGCGCGATGCGGTTGTTCGCGTGTGTATGGCGGTCGGAGCGATTATATTGGCGCTGGCGGGGACGGTATTTCTTGAAATTGCGATCTTCCGCGCGGTAGAGGAACTTTTACCGATCGACTGGGTGTTTCTGATTTTTGCGATTGTTCATCTGGTGTTTGCCGGAGGCTTGGTTTTTCTGGCCATCCGCCCCATGCCGTCCGAAGTTGCCAGCAAGTCGGATAATGCGGATGCAACGCACACAATCGGAGGCCGACAGAAATGAGTATTGATGCGAAATTGGCGGAGCTGGAGCGCCGCCGTGATGCGCTGCTGCGGGAAATGGACGAGAACACAACGCATCTCGGTGAGTATATGAGGGAATGGTATTCGCCCGTTAATATCCTGCGCCGGCACGTTGGCTCCGCCATGGGTATTGCCGCCGCTCTCGGTACTCTGATTGCTGCGGCCAAAGTGCCGCGCGCAAGTTTGCTGCGATTGATCTGGACTCGGCTGCTGCATCACAAAGATAACAATTCCGGTGGAAATCCACCGTCTGATCCAAGCGGGGCGGTTGCATCTTCAACTGACTCAACTCCGACCACACATTCGACCACGGAGTCACATGAGACGCGCCACCGTGGATTCGGAGATGTTGCTGAGCGGCTGGTCGCCAATATTGTTCTGGATGCGGCGCAGGCGGTTCCGTGGGGCAGCTTACTGAATCGTGTGCGGTTGAAGCTGCAGCATCGGGATGGGCAAACAGATCAAAAAGGCCCATCAGGCCACTGATAGCGAAATAATTTTGAGAACTGGACATTGGAAGCGAGACAGCCGGGCCATAACCGTATAAAATCCCGATGTTGTATGCGTCAGGGTAAATTTCAGGCATGAATGATAAGTTGCGAAACACGATTGTTGGACTGACCATTATCGGGGCGTTGGTTCTTGTTACATGGGGGGCGTTTCTGCTGGGCCGCGTTCCGGGCTTCGGTCCCAATACTCCTTATAATATCACTCTGTTGGCACCCACCGCTGACGGTTTGACATACGGTGATCTGGTAACGTTTAACGGCGTTACCGTCGGAACCGTTGCGAGCGTGTCACTGACACCGGACATGCAATCGGCAAAGATTATCATCGGCATATATCGCACGATTCGCCTGCCGGCGAATACGGTGGCTCAAATTGGATCCAAAACCATTGGTGCGGCGTATGTGTCGTTATATCTGCCGGGGAAAGCCGACACTAAAATGCTGCCTGTGAACGGAAGTGCCACCATTCAAGCGAGTGTTGAGTCATCCAGCCTGATTCCCAAATCGGTGGTGCAGGATTTTTCGGCATTGAAAACGCAGTTTGGCGTCCTTAGCGATAAATTGGACCGCGTAGCCGACGACCTGCATGTCCTGCTGAAACCCGTGGTTCTGACCAAAGCGCAGGCGGAAGGTGCTGAATCCAACTCTACCGATCTCAATAATATCAGCGCGCTGATTCAACGGTTGAATGTAACAATTAATTCAATCAATGATCTGGTCAGCAATGGTAAGCTGCGTGGTGAAGTACATGAAATCCTCGGCAATGTGGCCGTATCCTCGGAAGAGCTCAAATCCACACTCAAGCAGTTATCCGGAACCATTGGCCGCTTTAACGGCGTTCTCGATAAAGCCGGTACAACCGCCACGGATATTGACGCGGTTGCCAGAACCGCGCAGCAAAAAATTGTTCTCATGAGTGTCAAGCTCACCCGCGTGCTGGAAAACGTTAACGCCATTACCGAATCCATTGCGCAGGGACATGGCACGGCGGGGCGGCTGGTGAAAGATCCCCGATTGTACAATTCCCTGCTGGTACTTACGCGACGGCTGAAGGGAACCGTTGACAGTCTGCACGGGTTGGTCAAACAGATTAAGGCTGAGGGGTTTGATGTGAAAGTCGGATTCTAATTGTCGTTGACATTACAGCCCACGAAGAAAAATCTTGCGGCCCATTGATTTGCCGGGGAAGCGCCTGAATGTCGCATCAATCATCAAATAATCCTTCCGCGCTGTCTGAAGAAGATGTTCTATACGCCCGAGCTGTTGCCTGGAAGAATCGTCCTTTGCTGCGAACGGTCTATCATGATTATTTTCAGTCCATGGCGGCACAGTTTGTCACACGATCAACCGATAGCGAAAGACCGCATGGCGTGGTAGTAGAAATCGGCGGCGGTGCCGGTCACTTCAAAGACTTTTATCCCGGAATAATCGTTACGGATCTGGTGCCAACGCCTCACATCGATTTAGCGGCCGATGCGATGCGCCTGCCCTTTGCCGACGGCAGTGTGGATAACCTGATCATGCAGGATGTGCTGCACCATATTGCCTTTCCCCTGTCCTTCTTTGCCGAGGCGGTTCGCGTTTTGGCTCCCGGCGGACGCCTTGTTATGGTCGAGCCATTTATTTCCACACTCTCCAATGTGCTGTATCGCCTCTGGCATCCGGAGCCAGTGGATATGCGGGCAAGAATTTTTCGTGAGCCGAGGGATATTTCCGGCGCTGATCCGGCGGTATTTACCGGTGGTGGCGCGTTTGATGCCAATCAGGCGGTTCCGACGCTTTTATTTTTCAGATATGCCGGTAAATTTGAGCGGCGATTTCCAAGTCTGATCATCCGTGAGCGCAAAGTGCACAGCATGATTGCATATCCTTTATCCGGTGGCTTTTCCAAGCGGGTGCTCATGCCGATGAAGGCCGTGCCGGCCGTGCGGGTATTGGAAAACATGCTTTCGCCACTGGCTCCGTGGCTGGCGTTTCGTATGCTCGTGGCGCTGGAGAAGGCACCATGAACACGCGGAGTTGCCACGCGACACAAAGCCGGAATGGCAATATAATCCATCAGGCGTTTTGTTTTGGAGCCATTTGTGATTATTGACAGTACGGTTGAACCGGTTCTTCCTGTTTTACGGGCGGTTGGAAAAATTCCCAGTGGTTTGTTTATTGTTACCACGGGAACGGGGCCGAACCAATCGGCCATGCTTGTGTCATTCGTGCAGCAATTGAGTTTTGATCCGTTGTGCATTGGCGTGGCGATTCATAAAGATCGCGAGATCGGCGATATTATTGAAAAATCCGGCTTTTTTACGCTCAATATTTGTGCTGCGGGAGATAAGGATCTGTTGCGTAAATATGCCCGCCACGCGTTGACCGGTGATGTGGCAACCGCGGATGTCCGGCATCGGAAATTGCCACAGGGCGGCATTGTCTTGCTGGAAGCCTGTGCCTTTGTGCACTGCTGCTTCAGCCACCGTCTGAGCTATCATGCGGATCATGAATTATTCATCGGCATCGCCCAGGAAGGTGATCTTTCAGAAAATGCCGCCGCCAAACCGATGGTCCACACCCGGCATGACGGTTCCAAGTACTAAACGCGGTGCCAAGTCAGCAAAACCGGACACCGGCGGCGTCGCCCGAACTTGGCATATGCAGGATGCGGACTTCGTCGCGCCCGCCATTGGTGAAAAAGTTCATTATGCAAAACCTGCGGGGTTGAAACTGTCGGGTTCGCATTTCCGCAGAAGCTGCCGATGGAATCTTGGGCTATGGACTGCTGCGTGCTGGTTCGACTGGCCGCACTGCAACACCGATCCGCCGATAAACCCCATGTGGAACAACTTCCAGCAGTCGCCGGCGGTTTATGATTGTCGCGTAAGGCACAAAGTGTTTATAATCCGGATCAGACGTATGACATAAAAGCTTAAATAAGGTGCGGATCTTTATGGAAGAAGTTGGAGCCTTTGATCTTCACGCGGCGTTTTTGCGCCGTGCCCAGCGCGACATTAAATCGTTTCTGGAAGCGTTTGCAACCCGGCTCGAACAATCCCTGCCGGGGCAGGTGGAAGTACACCGGAAAAAGGATTCGCTGTTTGCAAAAACGCAGCATGTCGTGGGAATTACCATTCATCTGGGGGCCAGTCGGTTTGTGCTTGACAATTCCGGCAGCGTTTTGCACTTGAGCCGATGCAACGAGGTACGCGGTATTGTGTTGAAGAATGAGGAATTGCAATTGCCGGACTGGCTCAGCAGTCTGAATAAAGAACTGGGAACCATGTCCGCCAATATGGCTGGAGCGCAGGGACTATTGCACGAATTTTTGATGAATTAGCCCTTGGGGCTTGTCAGCCGCGCCGGTTGTCGGTATAAGGCGGCAAGAACGTTTCCTGCATGGGCTTGAAACAGACCGGAACACCATCGCGGCTCCTGAGAAAAAGGGATGGGCTATGTCGCTGCTTGGACGAATGTTGGGACAGAATCAGGACCCGGATCGGCAGCGGCATCAGGCTGAGCAAATCGCTCGCAATCAGGCGTGGGACACGGCATTAACCAATCAGACTTTACCGGATTTTGTTAAACAGCGCCTGACCGATACAAAGGCCGGACGCTTGCCATGGGTTTCCACCGGATCGGTCGGGGCGCTGGTGGCGCAAAGATCGCATGGCATACACCCCCTGGGGATGGTATCGGGCAATTGCTGGTATCACTACGGTTATTCCTGGACGCGCGGGCATTATGACGGCTGGCACACGGCCATCGACCGTATGCAGTATGAGGCGATGTTGATGGGGGCCAACGCGGTTGTGGATGTCAAGTTGAGCGCCACGCGCATGGAAGGCACCGGTGAAGACCAGATGGATTATGCGGTGCTGGGAACCGCTGTGCGCATTGCCGGACTCGCCACACCCCGCGTGCCGGTAATAGCCACCGTTTCAGCATTGGAGTTTGCCCGGCTGATGGAATCGGGGATTCTTCCGGTCGGTTTGGCAATTGGCGCGCACTACAATTGGCACTATTCGTATAGAAATGCCGGCGGACAGGGCTTATGGTGGAATCAGGAATTGCGTGAGCTGTCGGATTTTATGACCGATGTTCGCCGGGCTGCTTTAAGCCAACTGGCAACGGATGCCGCGCGGATCGGAACCGGTGTTCTGGCGCGTGTGCAATTCTCAGAATTGCTGCGTGGCGAACCGGCCGAAGGTGATACGCGGCAGCGCTTTCTTGGCCGGCACATTGCCTTTGGAACGGCGGTGCTCCATGAGCCACGGCGGCACATTCCGCTTCGATTAAAACCCGTGTTCAGCGTCAGCGACGGAAAAATGACCCCGGTTATGCCGACAGAAAAGGAGATTATCTAAATGGCGGAAGATACAGGCTCTCAGACAAATCCGGCTTTGGCCGGCTTGCCCAAACATGCACTTGAGCGGCTGCAAGGCCTGCGCGAATCGGGGCAAAGCGGCGGAATATTTACCTCCGATTTATCCGTCAATGAATTTTTGATGGTGCGTGAAGCGGGCTTTGAACCGCTGGGGCTGGTGGTAGGCTCATGTATTTATCACGTGGGCATTCAATATGGTTCCTGGGGACAAAATCAGGAATTAAATGTTATTTCCCAGGCCATGTATCAAGCCCGTGAGTTGGCCATGGCCCGCATGGAGCAGGAGGCTTTAACGCTTATGGCCGATGGCGTGGTGGGTGTCCGCCTTGAAGTCAAACGATTGGGGTGGGATAGCGATATCCTGGAATTCATGGCGATCGGCACGGCCATTGCCCATAGCGCGGGCCATCCCGGGTTCAAAGGGCCGAAAGGCATGCCGTTTACATCCGATCTTTCCGGGCAGGATTTCTGGATGCTCCTGCGGGCGGGCCATCGGCCTTTGTCCATGGTCATGGGGTCGTGTGTGTACCATGTCGCGCACCAGGGAGTGTTTAAAGCGATGGGCAATATCGGGCGGAATGTGGAAATTACGCAATTTACCCAGGCCATGTATGACGCCCGTGAACTGGCTATGGAACGCATGCAGAATGAAGCCAAAGAATCCGGAGCCGACGGCGTCGTTGGCGTGCAGTTGCATGAAGGATCGCATAACTGGCAGCCGCATGTCATTGAATTTTTCGCGGTAGGCACGGCCGTTAAGCCCATAGAAGATAAGGCCCTGATTCCCGAACCGGCTTCGCCGCAGATTGTCATACCCGTCAACGATTAAGTATGATGACATAAACCGATAATAATGACAGGAGTTTTGTGATGAGTAACATGTTTCGCCGGGCCGCGGAAATTATCGAGGCCAAGGTCAATAAATTTTTGAATAATGCTGAAAATCCTGATGAGACATTGGATTTATCCTATGAGAAAATGCTAAGTGCCTTGCAGGAAACCAAGCGCCACCTCGCGGATGTGGTAACCGAACAGAAAACGCTGGAGCGGCAGATGCTGGCCGCACAAACGGACTCTCACCGCGCGGAAAATGATGCGCGTATGGCACTGCAGGCCGGGCGGGAAGATCTTGCCAAAGCGGCGCTTACGGAAAAGCAGGCCGCCGATCAGAAAGCCGCTTCGCTTAAAGATGCCAGTGAACATGTCGCGGCGCAGTCACAGAAACTTATCACTTATGAAAAGCAGTTGGAAGACCGTATTGACCAATTCCGCACGCAAAAAGAAGTGATGAAGAGCCAGTATGATGCTGCAAAAGCCCAGGTAACGGTCAGCGAAAGTCTTGCCGGTATTGGCAATCAGCTTGGTAATGTGGGTGAAGCGTTGCAACGGGCCAAGGATAAAACCAGTCAAATGCAGTCCCGGGCCGATGCGATGGAATCCTTGACCGATGCCGGTGTTTTAGATGACGGTGTGGATGGTCGCACCAAAACCGAACGTGATCTTGATGCCCTGCGCGCCAGTTCCGGTGTGGATGCCGACCTCGCCCGCCTGAAAAGTGAGATCGGTCAAAGCAAACAACTGCCCTCAGGTTAAGTTCATCGGGCCGGCAAAAAGATGGCCGGCCCGGTACTGTTTTGAAAAAAAAGCCCTGTGCGGCTGTCCCGCACAGGGCTTTCATTTTGATTTCCATTGAACGTATGAAATTCTGTTCCCCATTGTCTGCCGGGGCAACCGTACACAGTGATGCAAGCCAATGCGGCCTGCGGGATATTGCCCGCCGTTGGATTGAGAACTTTTCTAATCCGACGCAGCTTTTGCCCCATGCCCGTTGCGGTTTCAACGGGATATTTTTTTGCGGGGGGCCAGGAACAAACACGCGCCACCGAGCACAATCAGGGCCAGTGTTGTTGGTTCCGGAACAGCCGAGGGATCATTGATGAATCCGATGCCGGCGGGCCCACCGAGTCCCGTGACAATGGGAGTTAAGACCCCGGTGCTGAAGTTCAGCATATCCAGGCTGTGATTGGTCTTGTCAGAGGAATAAGCCTGATTCAAGGTAAAGCCGTTGTTGGCGGTCAACGCATAAACCACGTTGTTTTTCACATCGGAAAATAACAGCGTGCCTTTGGTGGCCGTGGCAAAACCGGTGTCATCGGTATTGATCGGATTACCACTGGCATTCGTTAAATTCAGCAGCGAAATGCTCTGATTTGCGCCCGGATTGGTGACTTCCGTCAGCTGCGCGCCGCTTTCATTGGACAATAACAAACTGCCGTTCGGCGTAAGATTCAGAGAATCTGGATCGAACACATTCATCTGAACCGTTTTTCCGGTAACGGCATTGGTTGCCATATCATTACCCCAGACCACGCCCATTGCCGTGGCTGTGGCCGGATACGAATTGGGATTTGCATTGACCTGATAGATCACCGGGTGACTGTTGACCTGCCCGGGGCCGTCGCCGCCATTGTCTGGATTTGAACCCGAGGCGTAAAGATTACCGTTGACAAATTGCAGGCCGTCAAAGCCGCCGCCGTGAACGGACGGATTCGGATAGCCATAACGCATTTGTGATCCCGTCGCGGTGTTGATGACCGTCAGCGCCGAATTGCCATCTTCATTTTCATCGGTATACAACATGCCATTGCCGCCCATGGCCATGCCTTCAATATGTCCGGTGACATTAAAATGATTCACCAGTTGCCCCGATAGCGTGTACTGTGCCACAACACTTTGCCCGCCATCGCTGCCATCGGACATGACATTGTTGCCCCATCCGATAAATACGCTGTTGCCCGCAACGGTAATATCATCCGGTGCGCTGACAGCCTGCGATGCGCCGGGAATAATTCCCTGATTCAATCCCGTCACCGTAAAGGGGGAGGCGAATGTGGTCAGTGAATATCCGGCGGCAACCACGGGGCTGGCGCTGGTGTGGGCGACTCCCGCAGCCAATGTGGCCACAGCCATAGCTGCATACAATTGTACGTTGATACGACGCATGATGTGTTCCTCCTGAAAAAAGAAAATTTGGATCAATGCAACATCGCTTGATCTCTGGTTGCAAGATTATCGGAATCGTATTTGCGTAATATTAGGGAAAACGAAATCTTGCGCGTGGCTCGCGGCGGTTGCTTTTTATTCGAAAAGTTTTGATGATAATAATTGGAAGTGAGGCCTTTTTGGAGGTGCCAACCGTGGAAAAGACAATCATTGATGAATATGTGCGGCAGGCGTCGGTACTGCCTGCCGCCATTAAAGCTTTAACTCCATCGGAGCTTAATGCGCACCCGGTACCCAACACCTGGAGCATCCGACAGATTGTCATGCACCTTATGGACAGCGATCTTATTGCCTCAGACCGGATGAAGCGTATTATCGCGGAAGACAATCCAACGCTCATCGGATTCGATGAAAGTGCCTTTGCCGCCCGGCTTTTTTACGACCAGCTTGATGCGGTTATGGCCGCGGATGTATTTGCCAAAAATCGCCTGCTTACCGGCGATATTCTCTATCGTCTGCCCGTTGAGGCGTTCTCCCGCGCCGGAACGCATAATCAGAGGGGCCGCGTGACTTTGGGTGATCTGGTGAAAATGTATGTGCAGCATCTGGATCACCATATGAAGTTTCTTAAGCACAAACGCCAGTTGCTCGGCAAACCGATATGACCACCCGGCCTCGGGTTAAAGCGGCGCGTCAACATTGCTGCAGACCTGCACAATGAAACGCTCCATATTGCGCTGCGGATCACCCAGGCTGGTTTTGGCGGCCATATCAGCGGCCAGCAGAGCGGCGCTGATACGGTGACAACCCTCGATTCCCCATCGCCGCGCGGAATTCATGACCGCACTGGCTCGCGGTGCCGGCCAGAGCTTAAGTTCCTTGATAATCTGGTTGTCGCTTAGCCGCCGATCCAGCATCTCCCGGGCCTTGAGGACCTGACTTAGCCAGAAAAATATTGCGCCCACCAGCGTAAAGCCGATCCGGGTATCCATCTGCCATAACTCGGTATGCCGGCTCAGAGCGTCTGTGGCGTTGCCCGCGGCCAGCGCATCAATCAAACTCCACACCACCTGTTCATGCTGGAATCCGACGAGTTCATCGACCATCTGCGCGGTAATGACCGGCTGCTTATCGGAATACAGTGCCAGCTTGGCCAATTCGCTCTCCAGCCGCCCCAGATCCGTACCTACCAGTTCCGCCAGACGAAGAGCCGCCTGCGGATCAATCGTTTTGTTCAATTCCGTTCTCGCCCGCTGCGTAAGCCAGCGGGGAATATCGTCTTCCTTCATGGCCTGGCAGGCGATTACCGCGCCCTGCTTATCCAGAAATTTGTGCAGGCGCGTGGTTTTCAACCAGTTGTCGCAAATCAGCACCAAGGTGGTATTGTCGCTGGGAGCTTCGGCATAGCGCAAAATGAGATCCCGCGCTGATGTTCCATCGGAGCTTGCCGGCGTATCGGTTGAATCTTCGTCTGCATCATCCGTTAATTCCGGATTATTGCCGCCGCGTGCTTTCAACAGCATATCCGCCGGCTCAAGTACCACGAGTTTGCGGCTGGAAAACATGCCGAACGTGCGGCATTCATCCAGCAGGGCGGTGACCGAAACATTGGGTTCCATGCGAATATAACCCGCATCCATGGAAGCGCTGTCCAGAGCTGCCCGCCGGATGCGGCCCAGCCATTCCCGGCGTAAAAACGCCTCGGTTCCGGCCAATACCATCACCGGGTGGATTTGAATATTCGATTCGGTCTGCCTTCCAGCCATGCCGCTATGTTAATTGCGTGCTGCGTATATTGCCAATGTCATTGCCGCTTAACACAACGCAATCCGACAATTGCGGGAATCCTACGCCTGATTTATGCTTACCTCAGAGAACATGGAAAATGAGACGGCCAAATTTATTGCGGCAATTAACGGGCATGATTGACGCACAGGAGACAGAGATTGCAGATAAGCCAGGAGCAAATTGAGCCGGTACTGAAGCTGTACAATGCGGGTTTATACCTGCAGGCTTATCAGGAATCGCTGAAGATTTCCCCATTGCAGCAGTGGCGTTCCGCGGCGGGCCGGATCATGGCGGGGCGTTTGGCCGGCAATCTCGGCAGTTCGCGGTTGGGAACCGTGCTGCACTATCTGGCTTATCGTGAAAACCCGACCGCGCCTGAAGCATGGTATTACTATGGGCATGTATTATTGAGTCAGCACGGCCCGCTGGACGCATGGCAATTTCTCCGCGGGCATGTCATGCCGGATTCGGCATCCGCTGAATTGCGATCCAACTGGTACGGGCTTAAAGCCCGGATCTTGGGAATTATGCGGGACTTCGCAACCGCCAGACAAATGCTCGATATGGCCGATGAAATATATCCGGATGATCCCTGGCTGGCGGTGGAAAAATGCGGGGTTCTGGAACGGCAGGATCGCTATGATGAGGCTCTTGCCGCCATTATGCATGGTCTGGAAATCCGTCCCTGGTATCGGCCTGCCGTTCAATCCGCCGCCCATATCATGCAACTGCTGGATAAGGAAAATCAGGCACTGGACTTATTAACGCGGGCAACGCGGGAAAATCAAAGTGTGGCGCTGGTATTGCAACTCGCGACCCTGCAGACTGAATTGCGGCAATATGAAGATGCCCGATTCAATTATGCCCGATCCTTTGAGCTCGCCCCGTTAATGGATAAGCACTTGCACGACTGGTTGATGGGAACACAGTCTGATGCAGCCTATTTCTGCGGCGATCATCGTACCGCCGCGGAACTGGCCGCCAAATCAAAAAATCGTTTCTATCGGAAAATCGCGGACACATTACAATCCGGCAACGGTGCCGGTTCGCGTGTCATGCTGCCGGTGGGTTTTGTCCGGCAGCACCATATGACCTGCGGCCCCGCGGTTGTTGCGTGTCTTGGCCGATTCTGGAACAAGCCCATCGATCATCTCACCCTGGCGAAGGAAATCTGTTATGACGGAACACCCGATCGCGCTTTGCGGCAATGGGCCGGCGAACATGGGTGGCTGGTCCGTGAATTTCGTTTGACGTGGGAAACCACGCGAGCACTTATTGACCGCGGCATACCATTTGCGCTTTCTACGGTGGAGCCTGACAGCGCGCACCTGCAAGCTGTCATCGGCTACGATGATCTTCGCGGCACGCTGATTATTCGCGATCCCTATATTCGTCCGGTTGTCGAGTTTGTAGCGGAACATACACTCGAACGCTACGCGTCCACCGGGCCGCTGGGAATTGTGCTGATCCCGATTGAGCAACGGCAGCTTCTCGACGGCGTTGAGCTCTGCGATGCGGCACTATACGATCAGCTTTATGAGGTCAATGCCGCATTGCATCGGCATGATCGTCAATCGGCCCTCGCCGCCCGGGAAGCGATGCGGGCCGCCGCCCCCGATCACCGCCTCACGCTCAGAGCGGATCAGACTCTGGCCGCGTACGATGCGGACCCCGGCGCGTTGCTGCTTTGTTATGAAAAGCTCCTGGCCCAATATCCGGATGATTCCGGATTGCTCATTGGAAAGCTCCATTGTCTTCGCACCTTGGAACGTAGAGACCAGCGTATCGACATGCTGAAGAAGTTATGCGATTCCGCATCGGCGCATCCGACGTTTCGAAAATTGTATGCCAGGGAACTCATGGACGATGCCCGCGAATTCCCCAGGGTTCATCAAATATTGCGGCAGGTGATTCGTTCCATGCCTCTGGCCGCCGGTTCCTATGCCGATTTAGCCGGTGTGTTCTGGAATCAACGCAACTTCGATCATGCCCTGGAACTCTATCGCTTTGCATGCTGCCTGGATGATAAGAACGAGCAGTTCGCGCGATCGTATTTCATCGCTTCCCGGCATTTTAAACAGGAGATTCTTGTACTGGCACTGCTGCAGGAACGATTTAAACAATTTGGTGCCCGTACCGGCCGGCCCGCCAGTCTCCTGTTCTGGGCTTTGGAGGAATTGGATCGGACCGCCGAAGCCTTTGATCTCCTGCAGCAGGCCCTGAATGTATTGCCGGAAGATGGATCGCTATTATTGCTTGCGGCAAATGCCAACGCCCGTCACGGGCGTCTGAATCAGGCTCAGGAGTATATGGACAAAGCGCAAAGAATCTGTCCGCAGCGCGAATGGCTGCGGGTAGCCGCGGATATTGTCCTCTATAAGGGTGATCCGCGTGAATCGTTGACACTCTGGCAAAAAATTGTGGACGCGGAACCTCTGGCAATGGACGCGCAGCGCCGGGTGACCGAGTTGCTGGCCCAAAGCGCTGGAAACAGCGCCGCGGAGGCGTACCTTGATGCCCAGTGCAAAACGTTTCCACATCATTATCCACTGCTGCAACTGCGGGTTATCTGGTTCCGGGACCAGTTGCCGGCCCGCTATCTGTCCGCTGCGCGGGAATTGAGACTGCTGCATCCTCAAGACGCATGGACGCGCCGGGAATTGGTCATGGCATTACTGAGTGCTCAGCAGGTGGATCAGGCGGCGGCAGAGGCACAGATGGCCCTGACCCTCGAGCCTAACAGTCCGGCGTCGTACAACTATTACGCCACGGTGGCATTGCGCCAGGGAAGACATCGCGACGCGGTTGATGCGTATAAAAAAGCCATCGCATTATCCGTTGATTACACGCCGGCCATTCACCAGTTGCTTTCGCATGAAAATTCCCCCGCGCGGCGCAAAGAGGTCTTGGCGTTTATCCATTCCGAAATCGTCCGCCAGACCATATTTGGTGAATGTCTCTCGGCATATCGCGCTGAGGCGGTGCAGGTGTTGGATGCTCAGGATGTGCTTGAATCGCTTCAAGCCGCGCTTAAGGCTCGGCCTGATCTGTGGCAGGCCTGGTCCGTGGTCACGCTGCAACTTACGCAGATGGGAAGACTCGAAGACGCCTTGCGTAATGGACGTGCCGCGGTCGAGAAATTCAGTTTGCTGCCGAAATTATGGCTGGATCTGGCGGGTGTATACGCTGCCATGGCTGATATCGAAGGCCAGCGCGCCGCTCTGCAGCAAGCTCTGGAGTTAGACCGCTGCTGGAGCGATCCTGCCCGGCAACTCGCTGCTGTCTATACGCGCGTGGGTGATCTGGTAAAAGCTCGCATGGTACTTGAGGAAATTATTTCCCGCAGCCCGTTTGATGTGCGCAATCATGGCATGCTGGCGGATATTCTCTGGCGGATGGGTGCGCGCCAGAAAGCGTTGAATCAATTGCAGCGCGCCATCGAATTCGAGCCGGATTACCCATGGGGTTGGGATGCGCTGAAATCATGGAGTCAGGAGCTTAAAGAGCCGGATATAGCGCTGACGCTCGCCAGGAAACTCACCGAAAGTCGCTCCGGTGACGGCCGCGTGTGGCTTAATTTGGCGCGAATGCTGCGGTCGCCGGAGCAATTTGAACAACGCCTTGCCGCGTATAACAGTGCCATTGCGGCCAACCCCGGATATGTTGAAGCGTATGATGAACTCGCCAGCAGTCTGGCGGAGGCGGGCCGTATGGAACAGGCCCTTGTTGCATGCCATCCTGAAGTATTTGATGGGGACGTCCCGTTTGAATTGCGCGGGCGGGCCGCATGGATTCGATATCGTTGTGGACATCGTGCGCAGGCCATTAAAGAAATGGCTGAACTGGTTCAGGAGTCTCCCCGCTATTATTGGGGGATCTGCCGCCTTGCGGAGTGGTATCGTGAATCAGGTGATAAAAAGCACTATCTCCAGACCGCCGAAACATTGGCCCGTCTCTGGCCGGTAAATCCCGTTGCGTATGGCTATCTCGGTGACGCCCAGCGGGAAATTGGCTCGATGATCGCGGCCCGGGAGAGCTTCCGGCGTGCGGTTAAACTCGATCCCAGTTATACCTATGCGGTTGGAAATCTATTTGACATGGAACTGGCCGCTGGAAATCTCATCCATGCCGCTGAACTGGAAAAGCAACTCAGGCAACATGCCGCTGTTGAACATTCATCTCTGGCCAGTCTGGAATTGGCGGCGGCTCGTGCGGATAAAAAAATGGCGATGGCCGAGCTGGTCACGCTCTGTCGGATACCATCGGCTCCAAAATGGATGCTGGAGCGGGCGTTGGAAGTTCTGTCCGGAAGAAACTGGTGTGATTCAATCGGATATTACGTTCGTGAGGCGCTGAAACACGATGACTGCAACGCCATGATCTGTGGATTATCCGTGCGCTGCCTTGCTCGCCGGAAGAAATGGCAGTTGTGCCTTCAGTTTGTTGATTCATTACGCGACGATGCCCGGGCAATGCAGTCCGCTCTGCTGGAATATATTCAGCAGCTTGCCGATCATAACAAGTTGCCGATGTTGACTTTTCCGATCCGCCGGTACCGCAAAACTCTCCGTGAATCTACTGAATTGTGGGGCCAAACAGGTTTTGGCCTCAAGCGCGTTGGCAGTTATCGCCGGGTGATTGCCTGGATGCGGGATTGGCGTAATCGTGCCGATGTGCAGCCATGGATGCTGGCGAACCTGGCCGCTTCGTATCGAGCGCTCGGGCGGCGGGCCAAAGCGATAGACGTAAACCGCAGCGCGATGAAGTTGGGTGGCGAACCCGCCGGTCGATCCATTCACGCACTCTGGCTGGCGTCCGATGCCGTGCTTGCCCGGCAGCCCGCTGTCGCAAAACAACTCCTGGCGCAAGCGGTCGTTACGCCCAACAGCCCACCGTATCATCAGTTTATCAAAGCGATTATTGACGCCACGTTGCGCCGTTATGATGATCCGGCGGTTCGTTTTGCTGACACGCGAGCCCAGATACTTTCAGCGAAAAAGCTTTATCCCGGTTTTCTGAAAACACGGGAAATAAAAGTGTTATATCGCCGTTGCCTGTGGCGAATCTCCGCATCAAAGGCCGGGCTTTCGGGTATGATATGGTGCTGGCGCGAAGCACTTGGCGCACTGTAAAGCGTGCGCTGTAACAATCTCGCCTGCATCGAGGTGCTATGAAATTCTCCGGCTTGTTTCAACCGGTAAATAGAACTTCCGAAGGGGGCGCCTTGTTTCGGACTGATGCCAGATGTTTGACGGCCATGATCTTGCCGGCGGTTCTGGCCGCATGGGTATGTTTGACGATGACACTCCCGCATGCCGACGCTCATGCCCGCATGACCCCGCGGAACGCACTGGTGAAAATGCTTGCCGCCATGCGCCACGTTAAATCCATCCAATCCGCTTTTGTCTGTGAGAAAAAACTGCGGATACTCCGCAAGCCCTTCTTGAGCCGGGGAATCATCACCATTGCCCGGCCGCGCAAGGTCCGATTTCAAACCCTCCGGCCTTATCGATCCTGCTATATTCTTCATGGTCAAAAGATCTACATGCGTAATGAATCGGATGCGCATTGGCGTTCCGCCACGGTGGATTCACAGCCGGCTGTTGGCATGATTATGCGGCAGTTTGCGGCCTGGTCTCTGGGAAATGCCGAAAAAGTCGCCGCCGAATATCAGATCAGTATGAAAAAGGCGCTGCGGCCCATGCCGCGGATAACCCGTGGTTCTGCCCGAACTTCAGTGCGCAGCACAGAATCACATGCTGTAAAATGTATACTCTTCACATTGCGCCCGCGCCGGGGAGTGCTCAAGCAGGCCATTAAGAATATTCAACTGGGCTTTTCGCCGCATGCAACCGCAAAAGGTCCTGCAACCCGCGCGGGAAGCTACCGGGTAACATTCATTGGCATTATCACGCGAAATGGAGATCAGAGCCTGTTCTGGCTGCGGCAGACCAGGGTGAATATCCATCTGAAGTCCCGCTGTTTTTCACCGGTGGGGCCGGCATGAACACGGTGGATCATCCGGGCGGTTCTCGGGCAGGCGTTGCGCAATCGGATTATCTGGCGCAGCTGATGTCGCGCTGGTACGGGCTTTTGCGGGCGCATCGCCTGATATTAACCGCCGTGCTGCTGATTCTCGGCGCGTTGCTGTTTGCCGCATCTGAACATATCGTCTGGCAAACCAGTCTGTTAAGCTTTTTCTCACAGCATAGTGCGGCTATTCATGATGTTCGATTAGCTGAGAATCGCAACGGTCTGGCCGATGCCATGCGGCTGGATGTGCATTTTGCCGCCGGACACACAGGCGATCTGCGTGCTGCGGTGGAAATGCTGGCTCATGAACTCAAACAAACCCATGCGTTTTCAACCATCTGGTATGGCGCATCGGAATCCCGGCAACTGCGGGCACAGACCATCCTGGGCAACAGCGCTGCGATTCTGCTTTCCCATGCCCAACTGGATATTCTCCGTCACCGTCTTTCTTCACGCTGGCTTGATCGCCATTTTCATCGGCAGATGGAAAAAATGGCCGGACCCGCCGGGCAATTGATCGCCGCACAATTACAGTATGATCCGCTGGATATGCGGCAATTGCTGCTGGCTGGGTTAAAATCTCTCAATCCCGGAACCGGTGCGCACTTTTCCGGTCCGTTGCTTGTCAGTGGCAACGGCCGTCATGCCCTGATGATTCTGGCTCCAGGCTTTCGACCGCAAAATGTTGCGAAATCAGAAAAGATGCTGGCTGTGATTCGCGCGGCGATCGGCAGAGTGCAAACGAAAATGCCATCTCTGCGCGTGTGGATGGTGGGGCCGTACCGCAATTTTGTGGAAAATCAGCGGCTGGTCAAGCATGATCTGAAGATCATTTCCATTGTTGGAACACTCCTGGTGGCTGGCGCGATTGCGATATATTTCCGGCGCATCGGCGCGGTGATTGTATGTCTGATTTCTCCCATGGTGGGCCTGGGAACCGCCCTTGGCATTGCGGGGCTGCTGCATTTGCATATTCCTTTAATCGTCCTGGGGTTTGATGGACTCCTATGCGGTGCCACCACGGATTATGGCATCCAGTTGATCGCGGCCATGAATCGTATGGCTCGGCGGGTGGGGCGGTTTGAAAGCAATATGCCGGCTATGGCGGCTCGAGAATTATTGGGGCCTGTCTCCATGAGCGTCTGCACCAGCATGACCGGTTACGGCGCACTGGCCGCAAGTCCCGCCCCCGGTCTGCGGTCGCTGGGACTGTTTATCGCGGGGGCAACCGGGTGTATATGGCTGGTAACATTTCTGGTATTGCCGGCTTACATCGGGCCGTGGATCTGCCGAGTGCCAAAACTCGCCGGAGCTACCGATGCATCCACGCCATCCGATCATCCCGCAGGCGCTGGAAAAGAAAAACTGCGTCCCGTGGAAAACAATCTCCAGCCTGCTATGAAAAATAATCTCGCTGTGAGCGTCAATACCTCCGAACCCGTTAGTTCGCCATCAGGCGGGCGCGAATCATTGTTTTTCCGTTTGGCTCGTTCGGTGCGTTCACGACGGCTGAAAGTGCTTGCCACCGTCGCATTTATTCTCATTACATTATGGCTGGCCAGCCGGGCGTGTCTGGTGGGTTATACCGCCAACGGGCGCTCTCTGGATGGCTCGTCCGCAGCACTCAAACATGATCAGGCCATGTTCGCCGGCGTATGGGGCCATTTGCGCCAATCCGGCGTGATCACCATTCATCAGCGTTCCGCGGCTGGCGCGCTAAGTGAATTGCGGAAATTAGATCAAACCCTCGCGATTCTCAAAACCCGGCATTTAATCGCCGGTTATACCACGCCGGCCGCCATTCTTCCTGATGCCGCCACGGTCCAACGTCGTTTAGCGGCGTGGCGGACATTCTGGAATCCCGAACAGATCAATCGCGCCCGCATGCTGCTTGCCCATGGAGCCTCCCGCACGGGCTTGCGCGCCGGTGCCTTTCAGGCTGCACTGAAATCCTGGCAATCTCCCATGATTGATACATCGGCATTGCAGCGCCTGCGCGAATCGCCGGCAACGTTATTTCCCGGCGTGGTGGAAATGCTTCCGCATGATATATCCATATCTTCAACGGTTGACCTCAATGCATCTCTGCCTCCCAGACTTGCCACGCAATGGGCTGCGGATGTACGGCACAATCTCCCGGCCGTATCGATCATCTGTGGGGAAGTGCTGTATCTTAATGCATCGCGTCATGCCAGTATGGAAGCCAGGCATTTGTTCCCATTCGTGGCCCTGCTGATTTTAATTCCTCTCTGGATGTATTTTCGACGCCTGGAAATCGCGGCCATTGCGGCGCTGTCGCTGGCCATTGGCTTTATCTGGTTGCTCGGCGTGGCCCAATGGTGGGGCGGCGGGTTGAATCTGCTGAGTCTCGTGCCGATGTTATTTACCATGGGTGTAGCTGTGGATTACGGCATTTACGCCGCCAGTGATCCGGCGTTACGCGCGGGTTCGGCGACTGCCGGAACTCGCAATGCCGCAACTTTTATTTGTGCGGCGACAACCATTCTGGGCACCGCGGCCATGCTGCTGGCGGGCCACCCGGTGCTCCACTGGATTGGTCTGACCCTTACCGCGGGAATTCTCGGCGGCTATCTGGCCAGCTATTTTATCGTCGGACCTCTGGTAAGAAGGGTTGTTAATCCACCGGCCGCGGCAGGGGGGAAACGCATTGACGACCTGGCGCTCAAAGCCGTGCGGGTAGTGGTGTTGCTGGTAATGGTGGTTCTGTTAATCAGTGTATTAGGGGGGTGTTGCAGCGTGCCGCCGCCATTGGCGTATCGCCCGCCCAAATCGTCACCCCCAACGCCGGCCGCAGTCCGGAAATTTCTGGCGGCATTTCCCCGCGAATATAATCAACAGTTTTTTGCCGGCGTAAACGCCCAGGGCCATCGCTTCAGCATGATCGGACAGATAAAAGGGCGATTTCCCGGCCCATTACGCGTAACGTGTGCTTCCGAGTTTGGAACCCTGCTGTGCGATGTGCGTGTTTCCGGCGATACCCCCACGGTTCTTCATAGGGCGGCGGAATTTCCGGAGAGTCTGGCGCAATATCTGGCGGTGGATATCGCTTTGGCGCTGCGACTGCCCACGGCTGACGTTCCCGCGTTGCCGAGGTTTCATATCTCTGGCCACACCCTGGTTCTTAATATTGATCACCAGACCGATACCTTCGCCGGGCCGGGCGGCTTTTTGCGCGTTTGCCGCGTTAACTCGGCACGACACAACATTGAAATTCAATATCAGAACTACCGCCGGGGAACTTTCCCTCGCAAACTGCTGATCTGGGATGCTGGCCATTGTCTGCTGCTGACCATAAACTTTGACGCACAATGAAAACGATAGAATCAGGACACACTGTGATAGCAAAACATGGATCAATAAAAATCTCGGCCAACAGCCATCAGGGGAAGATTGGTGAGCATTTATTCTGGCCGGTCAAACGCTGGCAAGCCTTACAGCTTCATGCTCTGAAAAAGCATCTCCGTCATGCCAATCAATCTGGCATTTACGCCGGGCGTTTGCCACAACGCATTAAAACCATACAACACCTCGCGGATTGCCCGCTGACAGACAAAGAACAACTGGCGGCGGCCGGTGATGCGGCCTTCGCCTGCAAACCCCAATACGTGCGCGAATGGGTCACCACTTCCGGCACCACCGGCAAGCCGCTGCGCGTGCCGCTGACCGCGGCAGATTTGCAGCGCCTGGCGGAAAATGAAGCGGTCGCTCTGAACATTGCCGGACTCACCAGCGGTGATACCTTAATTCTGGCCCTGGCGCTGGATCGTATGTTCGTGGCGGGGCTGGCCTATTGGCTGGGTGCTCAGAAATTGGGCGCGGCTTGTATCCGGGCCGGAGCCGCTTATGCGGCACAACTCGATGTGTTACAAACCCTGCTTGCCACGGGTAAACGAAATTATGTCATCACGGTTCCGTCGCTGCTGGTTGATACCTGTGGCACCATGCGGCGCGATGCGCCATCAGCGGCCATGCAGGCGGTTATCGGCATTGGCGAGCCTTTACGCACCGCAGGGTTAATTCCCAATGCATTGGCCCAGCGTCTCACCGAAGCGCTGCGTGTTCCAGCTCTGAGTACCTATGCCTGCACCGAAACCTGCTCCACCTTTGCCGAAGGTCCGAATTGTACAGGCGGACATTTGAATCCCGCCCTGGCGGCCGTGGAAATTCTGGATGATCACGGTTCCCCCGTTGCAGCCGGTGTGCTGGGTGAAGTGGTTGTTACGCCTCTCGGGGTGCAGGGCATGCCGTTGGTGCGTTTTCGCTCCGGCGATATCGCCGCACTGTATACCGATCCTTGTCCCTGTGGCCGTACCACACCACGCTTAGGCCCCATCGTGGGCCGCAAGCGGCAGTTGCTGAAGGTGCGCGGTTCAAGTCTTTTTCCATCCGCCATATTTGATTGTCTCAGTGCCATCCCGGATGTGCGTGATTACGCTGTGGTGGCATATCGCGAGCATGATTTAAGTGATCGCGTGGAATTGCATGTGTGTCTTAATCGCAACACCGCATTGATCCGTGATCGTGTGGCTCAACGGGTGCGGGCGCTGTTGAAAGTTCATCCCACAATCCACATTGCCGGTATCGGTGCCATTCGTGAGCTGCAAAGCGCTGCCAACCCTCGAAAACCCGCGCGGTTTATCGATCACCGCTCGAAATCCGCCAGTTCGCATCCGCCGAAACGCCGGCGGTAGAATCGCAACGCCGTTAAAGCCCCGACCCGCCGAGGCCAACACGTATCTGCATCACATCGCCGCCAACTATGACCGGCTGGCCCGGCGCACATTATTTTTGCAGGGGGATCCGTTCGCCCACCGGCTGCTTCCCATCCCGGATTATTTCGCTGATCCCCGGCCCTTTGCCTGCGGCCGGCTCTACGACTTTTTTATTGATTCCGTCCCCTGGTGGACGGCGGCGGGCCAGGAGATCAACGCCGGCGTGATGCGGGAGTTTCTGGAGATCATCGAGTGTGACCCCAACCTTCGGCGGTTCGAGTTTACAGCGGGGGCCCAATTTGCCCTGCCTCGTGAAGTAATTCTGCGGCGGCCGCGATCCTACTACCAGCGGTTAGCTGCGTTCACAGCGCAGGAAAGCGTAATGATTGCGGGACGGAGGTTTGATGACCGCCACGTGGCGTTTCTCTTTGAGATATTCTGGCGAAATGTGTTTCAGTTGGACGAGGGCACCGGTCCATCCATCCCGGGGTAGCGCGATCCAAAACTTGGAGCTGCGTCACCTTTTGGCCAACACGGCTTGCTCTTTTTTTGGGGGGAAATGCCGCCCGGCGGAATCGGGGATCCCGTACCGGCGGAAAGCCCCCCGGAGCCGGTGGGCGCATTGGCTGGTTTTGCGGCCCGGTGACAAGATTCCCGGTCCCGGGTTCTGAAACCTGATCCACAGATTTCACAGATTACCCAGCGCGGCGAAGCCGCAACCAAACGTCACATAGCCGCCGGGCTTGCCGGCGGTAACCGTCCGCCAAAGGCGCGGTGTGCCGAGCTGGGAATTCTTCGTAGTTTGCGAAGAAATTGACGGATTGTGGCGCAGATTAGTAAACCACGGGGGTAGCCACAGAGATCACAGAGATCACCGAGGACACCGAAATTATTATCGCAATGGCGCAAAGAACGCAAAGCAATTGGTTGCCGCACCACTGCGGCACAACGCAATCCGATTTCGACCATTCAGCCGCGCGGTGGAAACCAGTAGCGTCCGGCACGGCTTTTGCAATAGGGCGTTTTCGCGGCATCGCTCGGCGGGCGTCATAAAGTGGCGGGCACAGGTGTTTGAATCGGGAGAGTTCCGCGCATGCGGCAGCGCCGCTTCCCG
>JAJZJL010000161.1 GCA_021810145.1 Planctomycetota bacterium
TGCGCTTAACACCCGCGGGCAAAAAGGCGTTGCATCCGGGAAGAAATCTCATGGCCGTGCATGTGCTGCAAACCACCGGCGGCCAATTCTTCGATGCCGGATTGGCTCAATGGTATATACCTGAAAAGTGACGGATAATATCATGCATGATATGGGGCATTTGATTTGTGCGTGGGTCGTATTGGCATTGGCAGGTGGGCTGCAACAAGCTTGAACTGCCGCCGCCGATTGTGCCGAGCTGACCAGCAACACCACAGGATCCGGTGGAACCGAAACTCCGAGGACTTAGGAAATACGTGCTTAATACATTCGCCGCGATGTTGATGGAGTGCTTGCTGCTGAATTGATTTAAAATTCTGGTTTTCAAGATGCTGTACCGCCCGCGAATGGCAGCGGCGGTGCATGGCCGATAGCGGAAGATTACTGGTCGCGTAAAGTGGTTGCCAGAGTTATGCGATAAAAAGAACGGCCGGATATTGCGTGGATCGGCGTGAATGATCGTATGTATCAACTGCCCAAAAGCATTCCGTCTACGATTTTTGGCAGTTATTTGAGAATGAGCTTAGTTCCTTCACTGGACAAGATGCCGTTGGGCGGTGGTTAGGCGAAACGGAGACGCACGCCAGGGAACACCGGTGTGGCTGCCTGATGTCGACGCGCAGCAAAAAGAATTCAAATGACGCAATGGTTGATGCCGAATATTGACCATTGCGGCGGCCTCATCAGCGTTGATCGTGGCAGCTTGCCGTGGCTGATCGCCTGACTGGCATACAGGAGTATTTATGCAAAAGGAGCAACGCGGGGACATGAGCGTGGCGGCGGCTCGGTCTGAGATAGGGATGCCCCGCGTGACGCGGTCCGGGGCCTGTGCCAGACAGCGAGCGCTGGGTCTTGTGCTCAGCTTACTGGCCACGTTGCTGGTGGCTCATGCTTTCGCGCTCTCCGCCGTGCCGAGTTCCAAATCGCATATACCCGGCAGCCAACAGGCTCTGTTCGGTGCCATGTGGCAGCGTGCCATGGCCAGTCATTCCGGCGACCTTGATCCGCCTTATCTCTGGGCGCAAATTCTCCATCGTGGCGGCAGCACGTCCGTCGTAACCGGCTATTACCAAACCGTGCGGCATGATGGTTCGACGCTTTCGTGCCGCGGAAACTTGCAGGTCGCTGATCACTGCGTCCTGCAATTTCACGACCTGTACGACTTTGTCGGACGCAATACCATTAGGCTGCACCGGCGGATAACGGTGGTGGGAAGCAACCGCGATGCCGTGGGTTTTGACACACGCTTCGCCCTGTTTTCCCCATCGGCTCGCAAAAACAATCAACAGTATTTTGTGCCCGCTTGCTTCTACTGTGACAATCGCCATCTGCCGCCTTATGCAATCGGCGCTGACCGCCGTTGGAGACGGATGATTGTGCGCGAAGATCGCCTTCCGTTGCCGATAGTGTTGAATCGCAACGTGAACACCGGAACCACGATTACTTTACTGGATCCGCACCCTGATGGCGCAAGCTTCAGAGGTGACCAGACCGCAAGCCCGGTGTGCAGTGCAGAGTTAAAGTTCGGCTCCCTCGGATTGATCCGCCATGCTGGCTCCGTGGCCGAGGCGTTTTACTGGCCCGGTGCGGAGGGCGATCAGACCTACATGAGCGGAGCGCATCACGCATGGGTCGGTCGCTACCATCCGTTGCGCAATGGCTACCGTGATCATTATCGCCTGGTATGCACCATCACACACACAAAGAGCTTCAATACCGCTGTGGCGGCGGCCGAGCGTCTGGCGTGGCGCGCACTCCGGCCCGCCGTGTACCGCGTCAATCTGTCAACTGTGTATCGGCTGCAAATCGCACTGTTGAATCACTACATCTATCACCAGGGCAAGGTCATTGGAATTCCGTTCTCGGTGCTGCTGCCTTCCGGCGGCGTAACGGATCGAAGCCTGCAGATTGGCTTTGTTGGGAAGCAGTCGCTGAATGCATTCGAATTGATTCACTACGGGCTTGACTACCACGATTGGCAGGCCCGGCACAATGGCGAAGCGATTATTCATTTCTGGGTGCACCGATCCCCCATTGCGGCCGCACCGGGACTGTTTCGTACCTGGTACGATGTGGATCCGGCTCACGCATGGCGCAATTACCCAACCTACCTGCGTGTGGCCACGGACGGCGCTATGGGCGTGCTGCTGGCTTATGCCGCTGAACGCAAGGCCGATCACCGATATCCAAAGTGGCTGCAATTCTGCAGTAATTTCGGTAACTGGTTGCATGTTCAGCAGCGGCCGGACGGCGCATTTTATCGCGAATTTTCCAATCTCAACGGCGCTGTGCTCGGGCGCAGTAAGTCCAGCACGCTCGATGCGGTGCATTTTCTCGTTGATCTGTTCCGCGTTGATGGCAACGCACGGTGGTTGCGCATGGCTGAGCGTGCCGGACTCTATGGCGAGCGTGAGTTTGTCCACAACTCCCAATTTTATGGTGGTACTGTGGACCATCCGAACGTCACGGACAAAGAAGCCGGCACGATTGCCCTCAGTGCTTTTTTATCGCTCTACGACGCCACCGGCCAGCGGCACTGGTTGCATGATGCGGTGGTCGCCGGCAACTACGCGGCCACGTGGCTTTATGCTTGGAATGTGCCAATGGAACGTGGCGACCCGCACTGTTCATTCCCGGTGGGGCGAAGCACAATCGGCATGAGTGTCATTGCGGCGGGGGCATCAGGGGCGGACGTTTATATGGCAGCCTGCTGGCTGGATTACTACCGCCTCTGGCTGGATACCCGGGATGGCTTCTTCCGGCGCGTGGCGATTGTGCTCGCCTACGACACCAAGCAAACAATGGACATCAACGGAGACCCACATTATGGCTTTCCGGGATTGCAGGACGAAGCCACCACATTGGCGGTGTATCGTGGCAAGTCCGTGCGGCACTGGCTTGCGTGGATCACCGCCAACCAATTGGCACCACTGACCGCATGCGCGCGGATATTCGGCACCATGCAATTGCGGAAATTGCTGGCGATCCCGTTGAAGCGGCAGGTCAAGCTCAACCAGAGGTTTATGCTTGCCGCGGGTCTGGCACCATCGCAGTAGCCATCGGCCTGTGTCCCAGTCGTGCACTGACGACTGGGAAGCATGCGGATTGCACGCGACCGCCGGCGAGTGTTCGTTCGGAGTCCAACCATGGAGAAATCATCTTCGGATAAAAGGCCCTTGATGGTATCGCGTTTGATGGGCTTTGAGGTTGTTTTGTCGCCGAGAAGTGAAACGGATTGGTTCATGCAAGCGGAAAAGCCATTAATGATTGCCGGACTGAAGTTGTGTGGCGATAAAATGGGTGGTGCCCTGAAGCTGCGGCAGATACAATAACGGCTGAACAAGTATTCAGGTTTCGGAAGGTAGCATGGTCGCAACAGATGAAATAATGTTGAGAACCGGGTTGGCTGGTCAATCGCGCCGTCGCCGTGGAACCTGCGTTGCCTCCGCTGCCGTGGCGATGGGTCCCGTTGCGGTCGCGTATCTTTGCGCTGAGACCCGGTCGTGGCCGCGCATGTGCCGCAAACCACCGGCGGCCAAATCTTTAATGCCGGCTTGGCATAATTATATTCCCCAGAGATAACAGAATGGAGTGTGATATGAAAATCAGTGTGATGTTTGCCAGGGTGGCCGTTGCGATGGCTTTACTGGCAGGTGTATCGGGAACGGTTATAGCGGCCACCCCGCCGGCCCGGATAACCGTTGATGCCGCTGTTCCAGGTCGGGCGGAAAATCCGCGGATGTGGGGGGTGTTTATTGAAAATATCTGCCACGATGTCGATGGCGGGCTTTATGCGCAGATGATCCGGAATCCTGATTTTCAGAATGATGTTCCGCCTGCGGATTGCCAGGTGGTGGCTGGCCGATGGCGCAAGGTTAACGGCCACCTGCAGTGGCCGCCACATTTTACACGCGAAAAAAATGGACCTGATGTCGCATGGATCAGTGTCAATGGCCATATTCACCAACCACCGCCCGGCGGACCTCTGTTGGCATGGAAGCCCCTGGAGCCAACTCCGGGATCCGTTTCGCTGCTTATTGAAAAACAAAAGCCGCTGTCCGGTGCCCATCCGTTAAGTCTGCAAGTGGCGGCGAAACAGGCGGGTGCCGGCGTTGCGAATGTGGGATACTGGGGGATGCCCATTAAAAAGGGACGCGCGTATCAGGTGTCATTTTACGCCCGCACGCCAAATGGAACTGCCGCAGCGGTTCAGGCCTCCCTGGCCAACGCAAACGGTACAAAACATTTCGCTCATACCGCGGTAACGATATCCGGATCCGCCTGGCGGCGTTACCGGTGCACGCTGCGGGCTGATGGCTCAACTTACCACGGCGCTCTGACGTTGACAGCCACCGCTCCCGCCACATTTGACATCAATCTGGTTCTGATGTTTCCGGTATCGGAGAAAACCGGCAAAGCGGAATTTATCCGGCATGATCTGCTGGCTTTACTCAAGCGGTTGCACCCGGGATTTCTGCGATTTCCCGGCGGCAATTACATCGAGGGATATTCCCTGGATGACAGCTACAATTGGCGGCAAACGGTTGGCCCCATGATTGACCGCCCCGGGCACGTCAATTACTGGGGATATCGGGATACGGATGGCTTCGGATATCTGGGGTGGCTTGAACTGGCGCAACGCGTTGAGGCTCAACCGCTGTATTGCACCAGCGCCGGGCTGCTGCACAGTGCCCAGACGATTCCGGGAACCAATCTCAATAAATACATAAATGAGATGCTCACCGCCGTGGCCTTCGCCAATGATCCCGGTGATACGCGATTCGGCGCGTTGCGAGCCCAATGCGGGCACCCCGCGCACTTTGATCTCAAATATCTGGAAATTGGCAATGAAAACGGCGGGCCATCTTATAATCGCAACTATCACATCATGGCTTACGCGCTGCACAAGGCTTATCCCGGCGTCATCCCGATAGCTGATGATTGGGGCGGTATTCCGTCCGGGCCATTAAGCATGGTTGACAAGCACTATTATCCCAGTCAGCAATGGTTTTTGAACCATACCAATCTGTACAACCGTTATCCGCGTACCGGTCCGAAGATATTTGTCGGGGAATATGCCGTTGGTAATACCCATGCCAGATACGGAGACTTCCGCTCCACGCTCGCTGAAACGGCCTTTATGATCGGCATGGAACGCAATTGTGATGTCGTGCGTCTGGCTTCCTACGGTGTAACGCTCGACAATGCCGGTGCGGTTCCGTGTATCATTAACCTTATTGAATTCAATGACAGAACCGCTTTCGGCCGCAGTTCCTATTGGGTGCAATATCTGTTTAATCACAACAAGCCCGCGGTGGTTTATCCCACGCATGTGCAACTCGGGGTTGCAGTAAAACATCTGAAAACGCCTCGCTTGTTCGCGGACGCCGGCGTTACCGCCAACCGGCGTGTGCTGATTATCAAGGTGGTCAATGCCTCGGGGCACGCCATGCCGGCATCCATCGATTTGCATGGATTTACCAGAATTGCCCACGGCGGCATGGCCATTACACTCCATGAGCGGAATCCCGGCTTGGACAATACGTTCAACCATCCGAATAGAGTAGTGCCGAAAACAGCGCCGTGCGGCGGTCTTGCGGATCATTTTCGCTATACGTTCCGACCCTACTGCGTAACGATTTTGCGGGTGCCCATCGCCGGCGTCAAAGCCGGATAACGCTGCCGGCCGCACGGACGTGAGCGCTGTGCGAATTATATCTTTACCCGCCGGGCGGCACCGGTTTTGATCGCGGCTTTCTGCACGGCGGCCGCTACGCGCACACTGACATCACGGTTAAATACGCTTGGTACTATATATTCCGGGTTCAGTTCCCTGGCTGAAATACAGTTGGCAATGGCGTGCGCCGCGGCAAGCTTCATTGCTTCGTTTATTTCCCGTGCCCGCACATTCAGCGCGCCGCGGAAAATTCCCGGAAATGCCAGAACGTTGTTGATTTGATTGGGATAATCGCTGCGCCCGGTGGCCATGATAAAAGCCTTGCCGCCGGCTTCCTCCGGCATAATTTCCGGTACGGGATTAGCCAGCGCGAAAATAAATGGATGCCTGGCCATTTTCTTCAAAGCCTTGCCGTCCAGCAGTCCGGGACCGGATACGCCAATGAGAACATTGGCGTTTTTCAGCGCGTCTTCCAGTGTGCCGCGAAACTTGAGCGGATTGGTATGTTGTGCCAGCCAGAGCTTATTATCCTTCAGCCCATCGGATCTGCCTTCATGGATTACGCCATGGCGGTCGCAGACCAGAATATCGTCAGCTCCGGCATTCAGCAGGATTTTTGCGATGGCTGTCCCGGCCGCACCGGCTCCGGCGATGACAATCTTGAGATCCGCAAGTTTCTGCTTCGTCAGCCGCAGTGCGTTAATCAGGGCCGCCAGCACCACCACCGCCGTTCCATGCTGATCGTCATGAAATACGGGAATATCCAGTGCTTCTTTAAGCCGATTTTCAATTTCAAAACAGCGCGGGGCGGAAATGTCTTCCAGATTAATGCCGCCAAAACTTACCGATGCGGCACTGACAATGCGCACAATCTCGTCGGTATCTTTGGTATCCAGGCACAGAGGCCATGCGTCAATATTGGCGAATTCCTTAAACAGCATCGCTTTGCCTTCCATCACCGGCATGGCACCTTCCGGACCGATGTCCCCCAGTCCCAGTACGGCCGTGCCATCGCTGACCACCGCGACAGAATTTCCCTTGATGGTCAATTGCCAGGCCTTGGCATGATTCTCGGCAATGGCCATCGATACGCGGGCCACACCCGGCGTATAGGCCATGGAAAGCGTATCGCGCGTGGTGATGGGAACCTTGTTTTGAATGCCGATTTTCCCGCCCAGGTGCAGGAGAAAAACACGATCCGAAACTTGAACCACTTTGACTGTTTTGATTTTACGCACGGCGCTTACAATCTGCTCAATGTGCTCCTGATCCCGCGCTCGAACCGTAATATCGCGTGTCATGTTTTTGGAATCACTGGATACAATATCCACCGCTCCAAGATCGGCGGCATATTTTCCGATGATCTGGGTAATGCGTGAAAACATTCCAATGCCGTTGGGATAACTCAACCGCATGGTAAACGTGTAATTAACCGAAGGCCCGGATTTATTGGTCATAATATCATCACTCCGTTTAGGACGACCCTTTCCATTTTCCGCACACCATGCAACACGCATGATGTCCACCATCCAACCCGCCGGAACAAATGTATTGAATCCGCCGCTCCTCCCGCAGCTGTCCATGATGGTACTGATGCCGCCGTCATTAAGCAAACGAATGCGTCACAATCAAATCCGAGGTGCCTTAACCAGCGTGTCGATCTTCGTACAAGCCGATGCGCCGCATTGAAAGCCAGTTGCGGTAACAGAAGAAATACATCACGCATCAAAAAAATCAAACCGGGATATCCATGCATTGAAAAGGTGAAGGTCCTGCGGCGTGTTCTTCCCACCGGGCAACGAAGGTAATGCCCCGGCAATGTTCTGATCCTTTCGCCGCTCCCATGTTTTCGAAGATGCGCTATGAACCGCGCAAAACGCGATGAATGCGAGAGCGGCGGGAGGAGCAGTTATTCCCCGCCTGCCGGGGAGCGACGGGTGGCTTGATTTGTGGGTGCGGCGGTTTCTGCTGTGGCGAGCCGGATTGGGTTGTGTGGTGTGATAGGGTGGACCGCCCCGGCGCGCACGGGGTAAACTCTCTAAGCGGATGACGCGGATACGGGGAAGATTTTCGAAGGTGCTATGGTTCACGCGCTTTATCCGTTTGATCCGTTGAATCGGTGGTGATTTAAATTAACTGCTCGGGGGTGACTATCAGACCGCATAGACTCGATCCAAAG
>JAJZJL010000034.1 GCA_021810145.1 Planctomycetota bacterium
CTAGGAGTCAGGAGTCAGGAGGATTGTGAAGCGCTGCGCTTTCAATTCCTTCGAGGTTCCAGGTTCTGGAATCTGATCCACCAAGTGCATGAATTAAACAGCCAACGAGTATTGTTTGCGCTCGGCCCAATCCATTAAGGCACCTGCGAAACTGAGGGAATGGCGAAAAGGGCAGAAAAACTGGGGTATCTCCTTGCTCCCCCGTGGACCGTATGCTTTACAGGCCTCATTGACGTTTCTGCCGGGGGTGTTCCTTGCCGATCGCTGCGCCTTGACCTAGAATTGCTTCCGGGAGTTGGTAAAAGCCGGGCGTTTTCTCGGCTTTTGCGCAGCATCTGGAAGGATTGTATGCCCTATGGGTGAGAACAGGAAAGCCGCTGATTGGAAGTTTTGGCGCATCGAAAACAAGAAAATATTCATCTATCGTCCGGTCATTACGTTCTGGCTTAAGTTTCGCATTGGCATGTCGGTGCTGGTGGCGATGATCACCGCCGCGTTTGCCATGCTGCTGATTTTTCGTCCGCTCTGGTTTCATCTTGCAAACCCGCGCGCGGGTTATATCATCGGGGCTGTTATGCTGCTGGCCGGCGTGATTCAGATGTTCCTGATGCTGAATAGTTCGCTGGGCTGCATGGCGGTTGTGCAAAACGACTGCATTAACGTGCGTGGAAAGCGCTACTTCTGGAAACAGATTCGAGACGTCTCCGTCAAAGCCGGCGCTTTTGGCTCCAAAGGCCAGCCGGCGCTGAAGCTTCATATTGCAAAGCGGCAGGGTGAAAAGCTCATCACCATCATCCCCGAAGGTATGGTTGGTCAGCAGGACCTCGATCAACTGGCCCGCCACATTAAAAAGCTTATCAAACAACTCGCGGATAAACGCACCGGCAATCCGCCGACCGCCGCGGATGCATGAGTTGCCGCGCGCAAGGGATGATATCGGAAGAAGTATGATACAACACCGATAACGGGGGATTCATTGTGGCCGTTAGGGGCAGGCCATGGCGAGCCGATCTCCAGCGGCAAGGTAAGCCTTCCTGTGGCAGGCGAACGAATTCCTCGAAAATCGCCTCGCCCCATCCCGCCAACGAGGGAATGGTGGCTTGGGCCGGGTACAGATCGGCATATCGGTTGCCGCATTAAGCGGCGATCATGTTTCGCCCCGGAAAAACGGTTGCTCCGGGGGGTATTGGAGGGGGTTGCTGCCGGCTTTGTTCAGTTTGCTTTTTGTCCCAGATATTGTTCATCACTGACTTTTTCCAGCCACTCAACGACCTTGCCATCCAGTACTTCGGCGATGGCAATATGGGTCATGGCTGTGGCGCTCCCGGCACCGTGCCAGTGCTTCTCGCCCGGCGCAATGCACACAATATCTCCGGGATGGATGGCTTCAATCGCCCGGCCTTCGCGCTGCACGCGTCCGCAACCGGCCGTGACAATCAGCGTCTGTCCCAGCGGATGCGTATGCCACGCGGTCCGGGCGCCGGCTTCAAACGTCACGATCACACCGCTGACACGCGCTGGATCAACGCCCTTAAAGGAACCGTCAATTCGCACTGTTCCGGTGAACCAGTCCGCGGGGCCCGGGGTCGATGGCTGCGAGCCATTGCGTATGATTTCCATGGTGTTCTCCTTTCTATTGTTTGCCGTGCAGCGCTATTTGTGCCAGCATGTGCAGGTGAATTAATCCCGATGCGGCGGCAATGCGCACACGCGGATTCGGATCGGTGAGCATTTTTTCCAGCTTGCCCGCATTGGAGGAAACGGGAATCGAACCCAGGGCCAACGCGCCCAGTGCGCGAATATGTGAATTGGGGCTTTGGGATGCCTGCACGGCTATTTTTTCCCCCAGCGTGCTGCCGCGCTGTCCCAGCCCGCGCGCCGCAATCAACTGTGCCGGCGGCGACGGATCTTTCAATCCGGCCAGCAGCACATTAACGGCGATTGGATTTTGCAGTGTACGGCAGGTTGATAGCGCCGCCAGATGATCGCCGGCATACGGACTTAAGCTTAAAGCAACGATGGAATTTACCGCCCGGCGGTATCCCAACCGCGCCAGTGCGGAAGTAACCGCGAGTTTAACGGCGTGGCTGTGATCATTGGCGTCGGTAAGCAGCAATGCAATGGCGGATTTATCCCCCAGTCGTCCAAGCACAAATGCGGTATTCGCCCGGACAATCGGGTCTTTGGAACTCAGCATGCCGGGCAATGTGTTCATATAGGTGTTGTCACCCAATCGCGCCAGTGCATAGATCGCCGCGGGCCGCACGCTGACGGTGGGGCTGTGCGCCAGATGAATCAACTGTTTTTTCAATGCGGTCATCTTCTGATTGCCCGCCACCATTGCGGCCGTAAACTCAACCATCGGCGAAGGATCAGACAGGCCTCGCCTGACGAGTTGCTGTGCCAACGGGCGGTGCAGATGTTTGAGACTTTCCAGTGTTATAGCGCGAATGCCTGCATCCGGATTGGCAAAACCCGCGCGCAACACCGCGGCGGGGCCTTGCAGATGAATTTGCGGCGGAACCGTTGAAGTTGCCGTCGCGGCACAACCGCCAAGCCCCGCAGCCAGCGGCGCGATAATGGAAATAATGGCCGCTCTGGAAAATCGTTGCAGGTATCCGCCCATGTTCTTTGCGCTTCGCATCAGCCGCACTCCATAAAGCAAAATTATTGGCCGCCAGTCCCGGCACTGAGGGACGTTTGATCCCGTGGCGCACGCTGGCCGCGGAGGTAAAGCCGCCTGGCCAGAGCCAGAGCCATCGCCAGGATCGATAGTATAACCAGCAGCCGCGAAAAGGCATTACCGATACGGGAAAACAAGGTAATTCTTGAATCCATGGGCAACCGGGCCACGGCGATTCCCCGAACAAAGGCGCTGCGGCCATGGTGTGTGACGAGCTTGATAATCTGCCCGTCGGAATTAACAAATCCGCAATATCCTCCATTGACACATCGCGCAATGGGCACCCGATTTTCCACCGCCCGCAACTGATCTGACTGCAGATGCTGCTGGAGTTCAGGTCGGCTGTCATACCAGCCGTCGTTGCTGATACTCATGAGAAACGCCACGCCCTTCCTGCCATCTCGCACGCGCGCAAACATCCGCGCCGGATGAGACATGACATCTTCATAGCAGATCGGCACGGCAAATCGCCAGGCGGCCTTTCCAGCTGTGAGCGTAAAGCGGCTCCAGCTATTTCCCGGGGTTAAGGAATAATCGTTATTCGGGCCGAAGGGGGTAAGCCCCAACAGGAAGCGATGCAATGCCGGCCAGCTTTTTTTGAATGGCACATATTCACCAAAAGGCACCAGGTGTCTTTTGGCATAGTATTGTGGCAATTCACCGGCTGCGGGCGTGAACATCACCGCGATATTCTGCATTTTTCGTGTCTTCCCCGTCGCGGTAAAATGAATGGCGCTGGTTCCCACAAGCAAATTGACTTTATGACGCACAGAAAAGCCGGCAAGCTCAACGGCAAAATGTTGATCGGCTTCCAGCAGATGACGCCCGGCGCGGGAAAATTCATCCGGGCTTTGGCTCAGCCACGCCGAGTTCAAAAAGCCGGGAACGGATGTCTCCGGCCATGCAATTAAATCCGGATGTTCCGCCGCCGCCTGCACCGACATGGCAAGGTACTTGTTAACCATCGCCTTTTCCTGCGCGGTGTCGGGGGAATCCTTTAGAGTCTGCGGGATGTAGCGCTGAATGACGGCAATTTTCGGGCCGCGCGGATTCAGCGGTTGCGCCAGGCGGTAAAGTCCGTACAGCCCCGCCGCCAGAAAAATCAGTCCTGCCGCAACCGGAGAAATCCACCGCCGGGGGGGTGCAATGCGTACGGCATCGGTAATGGCCCCGCTGGCAATCCCCGCCAGAAAGGTCAAGCCGTACATGCCGAAAAGATCAGCCGATTGCAGCAGCACGGTGGCCGGTGCCAGCGCCACGCCGAGGCTGAACCATGGGAATCCGGTAAACAACGTGCCGCGCAAAAATTCCAGTGTGGTCCATGCCACGGGTACTGCCACGATGGCGGGAATCTTCAGGTCTCGAACCAGGGTGCGCAGAATAAAAACAAATAGTGGAAAAACCAGTGCCAGATAAAAGCACAGCACCACATAACCCGGCAGCGTAACAATAATCAGCCAATATAAATTGATTGCAAAATAGACGTATCCCAGCAGATAATACCACGCCCACCAGCGCCAACCCGTTTTACCGCGCAAAGCACAAATGGACATGGGGGCCAGCGCCGCCAGTGCCAGCGGCCAGAGATAAAAAGGGGGAAAAGCCAGTGTCAGGCAGATGGGCGTAAGCAGCGAAAGCCAGAGCATGGTCGAAGCGCGTAGAACCGGGTCTTTATTGGTCAAATCCATTGCCTCTGATTCTACGCGAAGTGCAGCGCATCGTCGCGTTAATCCTGCCGTGAAGCGCAAGGCTTCCTCAGCCGCTTTGCAGTCTGTCCGCCGTATTTTCGCCGGGCCCTGCGCCCATCAGCGGATAATTCGGGCGCTGCCACCATTAAATACGTGCATCAGCTCGGAAAGGTTGATCTGGCTGGTATCCCCGCGGGTGCTTTGCAGCAATGCGCCATGGGCGGCTCCGAGGTCAACAGAATCCTGCGGACTCATTCCAGTGAGCAATCCATACGCCAACCCGGAGCAAAAACCATCGCCACCGCCAACGCGATCTTCAATTTCCAGGCCTTCATAACGTCGGCTGTGATAGAATTTGCCTTCCATCCACAAAATGGCCGACCAATTATTGACCAGGCCCGACTTAACCTCGCGCAACGTGGTGCCCACCGCTTTAATATTGGGATATTTCCTGACGACCTGTTCCACCATCTTTTCATACGCTCCGGTGTTGAGATCCGAAAGATTGTCATCAACACCCGGCACTTCAAAGCCCAGTACTTTCTGAAAATCCTCTTCATTTCCAATTAATACATCGACGTGCTTAATCAGACCGGAGGTGACACTTTGCGCCTTTTTGCTGCTCCAGAGTTTGGACCGGAAGTTCAGATCATAGGAAACCACCGTGCCGGAATCTTTCGCGGCCTTGAGCGCTTCGGCCACCACGCCGGCGGTGCCATCGGAAAGGGCGGTAAATATTCCACCGGTGTGCAACCACCGCACACCTTTTTTGAATATACGTTTAAAATCAATCATGCCCGGTTGCATATTCATGGCCGCCGAGTGGCCACGATCATACATCGTCACCGACGCCCGCACGCTGGTGCCAACTTCCGTGAAGTTCAGTCCGATTCGATCCCTGCGGCCAACGCCGTCATATTCGGCCATGACAACATTGCTCATATCTACGCCGACGGCCCGACCATGATTCATAATCAGGCGGCCGACGGGGTTGTCAACCAGCCGGCTGGCAAATGCGGTCCGCAATCCCAATCGCGACAGTCCATACGCAACATTGTATTCCCCGCCGCCAACCCACACTTCCAGAGAATTGGCAAATTCGATGCGGCCATGTTCCGGCGGTGAAAGCCGTACCATGCACTCGCCGAGGCTCATTTGATCAAACGTGGATTTTGCGGGGGATTTCATTTTCATTTCCATTCTCCATTCGAGATTTCTCATATTCCGACGGGATTATTCAAGCGATGCGCCGCCCGTCGCGGCTCACCACCAAGAAAGAAAAGATTAACGGAGTTTTCTGCAAATGCAACTCGCACGATTATTGGTTTGTGCGCACAATGTGTCATAGTGCATGATCCCCTCACGTGTTTGCGTTCATCTTTATCCAGTGAAAAAACACACAATCTTGGAAATGTTGAGCGTCGGTTTTCCCCTGCTCTTCGCATGCCATCCGCCGGCGCACAAAATATTGCCCGGCGATTGCCATGTGCTTCTTTCAGAGCCATGCGAATTTGCGGCCATGATGATAATTGTTAAAAAAGCTGCCGGGTTAATGATCGCGTTGTGCCAATTCGACAACCAGTTGCGCCAGCGGTTCGGCCAGCGGGCCTAAGCGCTCAGCCATATCCCGGGCAATTTGCACCTGCTGGGCGAGATGTTCACGCGATTTATCCAATCCCAGCAGTGTCGGATAGGTCAGTTTGCCGATGGCGGCGTCCTTACCGGCTTTTTTGCCGAGGTTTTCCGCCGTGGATGTGGCATCCAGCACGTCATCCACAATTTGAAAAGCCAGACCCACCGCCCGGCCTAAAGCATCAATGGTTTGTAAATCGGTATCGGAAGCACCGCCGGATAATGCACCCATGCGGCAGGCGGCATTGATCAGGGCACCGGTTTTCATACGGTGAATGTGCTGCAGATGTTCCAGCGAGCCTTGGGTTCCCCGGGATTTTTCCGCCGGATAGCACGTATCGAGAACCTGTCCGCCGATCATTCCGGCTGCCCCGGTGGCAATGCCGAGTTCCCTGATCAGCCGCACGGCCAATACCGGATCCGGCACCTGCGTGGCCAGCAATTCAAATGCCATGGTATTCATGGCGTCGCCGGCCAGAATGGCCACCGCATCACCATAAACTTTATGGTTGGTGGGCCGCCCGCGCCGGAGATCATCGTTGTCCATCGCGGGCAGATCATCATGAACCAGGGAAAAGCAGTGAATGAATTCCAGTGCGGCGGCCGCGGGCAAAGCCAGCGTTACGTCACCACCCACAGCGCGGCATGATAACATCGCCAGCGCCGGGCGGATGCGTTTTCCCGGGCCAAAAAGGCTGTAGGAAATTGATTCCATCAGCAAAGGCGGTGCGTCGTGCACGTTGGCGAGAAACCGGCGCAGAAAATCATCCGTTTGCGTCGCGAATGATTTAACCATATCCATCACATTGCTGTTTGATGCAACCGGTGCCGATGCAGCCATGGTGCCTCCTAAAAATTCCGCAGAAAAATTATACCGCAAGACCGCCATTTTCGCATTCTCACCGTCCACGCCCATTGAGCACCGCATCACCGCGCGGCGCGGTTCGCCGGTTTCCGGCATGGGTCTGTGACAGATTCCGCAAGCTCTTCATGGCCCTGATCCTTGGCTTTCTAATTCTGCCGTTACCGTCACCATCAGCCAAATCCATGCTCCAATCCAGGTCGCCATCTCGTATACCCGCCGCATATAAAAATCAGTTTGCCCGTTGCTTCCCGGGTGGGCCGAGCGGCACTGATCATTGCTGGCTTTTTCATGGTGTTCGCAAGCAATCACATCCATGTTGCAGAAGCGGTCACAGGCCTTCCGGCATGAATTTCCCGCCGGTTGCTGGATTCGTATGCCTTGATCCTGTATGACATATGGAATGTTTGGTTCTGGAGATACAGTCATGCGCTTATGCAGAGTTTTCACAGTCTTGATCCTTGCCGGCCTGATTCCCGCAGGCATATGTTCCGCCGCGGCATGGCAGCCGCATGTGAATACCGCCAATCTGCGCGATACCATTACAGTGCAGATTATTCATCATGCGGAACCGGCCATTGTCTCCATTACCGCCAAGAAGGTTATCACGCGGCAGGTTAATGTTTTCGGGTCCATATTTGGAGTACCGACATTCGGTCCGTATGTGCGTGTGCCGGCGGATTTTCTGGGCAGCGGGTTTATCATTCAGAAAAATGGGTACGTGGTTACCAATAACCATGTGGTTGATCAGGCCAAAGAGATTTCCGTGACATTATCCGATGGAAAAAAATATGCCGCGCATGTTGTCGGCAGCGATCCGCAGGCCGATCTGGCCATATTGAAAATTAATTCCGCATCGGGCCGCAGCTTCCCGACGCTGGCTCTGGGAGATTCTTCCACGCTGATGATCGGTGAGCCTGCGATTGCCGTGGGCAATCCGTTTGGCTTCAGTCAGAGTGTGAGTTCCGGAATTATCTCGGCGATGGGAAGAGAAATTCGTGAGCCGAACAATCCCGTCCCGCTTAAAAATCTTATTCAAACCGATGCCGCAATTAACCCCGGTAATTCCGGCGGCCCGCTGCTGAATGCATACGGTCAGGTAATCGGGATCAATACCGCCATTCGCGGCAACGCGCAGAACATTGGCTTTGCCATCGGTGTTAACCGGTTGTATGAACTTATCGGCACGCTGATGAACCCGGAGACCACCAACGGTGTGTTGATTCCCGTCACGTTTGCCGGGGAAAGAACCTTTCATTCACCGGCCACCATTACCGAACAAGTTGTGCTGGCCGGAACGCACGGACCGGCGGTTAAATCCGTGGATGGCATTGCCACGCCCGATTTACTTGACGCGTATGCGGCGCTGTTGCAGGTGACATTGCGCCAGAAAAATGTGGTGGTGACATTTTCCAATGGCACAACCCGAAGCTATCCCGTCAGTGTGGCACCGCCGACGCCGGCGGAAATCAGGGAATTGCGCGTCATTCAAGCGGTCAAACGGATCATGGGTTGTACGATCGAACAGGTTACACCAACCTTGGGGGAAAAGTTTAATCTTGGTGTGAAAAATGGATTGCTGATAACGCAAGTCAATGCGAATTCCATGGCGGCCAAAGCTGGTTTGAAGCCCGGCGATGTGCTGGTGCAATTAGGCCCGTATCGCATCAGAACCCTTAATGATCTTGGTGCCTTGCTGCCGCGCCTGCCCAACCAGGGGCAGGTTCGGGTGATGGTTGTTCGCAATCATCGGCTCGGCGTCGGTAACTTGACCATGCCGTAAAACAGCCGTCCGATTATGGAATGATGACTTTGCGCGGTTGGGATGTGGCGGACCAGCGTAACATCCAGAGTTGCGGCAGCGGTACGCGCTGCACATGTCCATCTTCAAATGACACATTAATCGCCCGGCCATGGCGGTCAATACACAGCCGCCCCAATCCGCCGGGGCCTTTGGGCGCACCGGTGGGATACCCGGTATTAAGCGTATAGGGCAACTGCGGCGGTTGATTACTGCTGTCGGGCCAGGTGTCAGCCCAGATTGCATCGGCAAATACGGGTGTCTGCGGGCCGGGCGACTGGTCGCTGTAACTGAAATAGGGCCTCAGCCCCAGCAATTCATGGAAGGTATACCAGTACAGTGGATTGGGATCGGCCGTTGATGCTTGCATGGATGTGTCAAAGAGCCAGGCGTTGATGCCGTAGCTGCCATAGTGGCCGGTGACGGTGGGCTTATTCCACCATGCCGCCGGCCCCCAGGTGGTAAATGCATCGCCGTCACCGGGGGAACCCGGTGCGACGGTTTTCTGCGGCGTGCTGGGACAAATCAGAGCCGCTTGTTCAACCGCCGGAATGTATGATGCCGTATTCTGGTTCTGCAACACCGGTGGCTGATTGGCAAAATATGGTCCAAGCAGTTCCAGCCAGTACATGTTGGGCAGATCCGGGTCATAGGGCATGCCGTGCGCGTGTTCTTCCGCAAAATACTCAATATAAGCGGCACCCATTTCATGGAGATTCGAGGCGCATACCGTGGCCTGAGCGGCGCGACGGGCCATGGATAAGGCGGGCAGCAGAACGGCAATGAGTATGGCGATAATCGAAACGACCACCAGCAGTTCAATAAGTGAAAAGGCCCGGTTCCGGATCACGCACGTTCGCGTTGCCACGCTTGGAGCTGCATACATCCTTGAATTCCGACGCATAAAACTCTTCCATTCCACAGCGTGTCATAATACGGGCGCTGGAGGTAATTTCAAAGCGGATCATGATGGTTATGGGGCCTAAAGGCTGATTTTTGGACTATTTATGATTTATCGACCTATCTGTTTATGCCGATAAGAAGATGGTCGTTATCAGGTGCAATCGCGACCTGTCATTGCATCGAAGAAAGAATGTATGGCCAATGCTGAATTAGAATCTCTGTTCCCGGTTGTGATGCCGCATATTCAGCGGTGGTTCGTCAATGAAGAAGCCACCATACTTCGTAATGGCGTCCCGCTGACCGGATTGCAGGCCGGTGACGCGATTCTGGCCGGCGTGCAGAATCTCCGCCGAGTCCGGGTATTGCAGGTGGAGGAAATCCGTGTTCATGGTGTGGGACTGATGCAGAAACTCGCCCCCGGACTTGAACTCGTGCGAGCGGACAGCGCCGCAATGACGTTCGGTTATGGCATTTATATTCGACGGCTGTACGCCAAAGATCGCGCCGTGATGCTGCACCATCTGGTTCATGTGGCGCAAATGGAAGAACTCGGTGGATCGGAAAATTACATCAGACGCTATGTCAATGATTGCCTGCATTTCGGATACGGCAAGGCGCCGCTGGAGATTCAGGCCCGGTTTATTACCGAACAGGCGATGCGGATGGGCAGCCCGCGCGATGCCGGTAACCGTTTCCGCACTTATGCTGCCGTCAGCTTCGCCGATGACAATGCCCGTGAGGGCCATTCGTGGCGACCGTCGCGGCAGCCGGCGGGTTAGCATGTTATACTCTCCGTTGTGAATGCATCATCCGCACAACATCCGCCCGTCACACTTCCCGTCTGCCGTATGATGATTGCCGATGCGGTTCGTAAAAATCGTCGCAACATTCTCATCAAGGGTGTAATCGGAACAGTCGGTGCGTTCCTGACGCCGATGCTGGCCGGTGCCGTTGCCATATTGATGATGTTTTATATTGTGATCTGGATTATTGTGGTAGGTTCCGCCGCCGTGGCTGTGCACATTGGTGCGGCAATTTTTGTTGTGTGGGTGCTGTTTTACATGGGGCTTATGGTTGCGGCCTGGAAGCACGAATGGGTGGCACGCAATTTTTTCTACCAGTCCAGCGAGCGCCGGCCACCGGCCGATCTGTTCCCGCGCGATATGGCTGGCCCGGTGTTTTATATTCCGCTGGGAATGGATTTGCTGCAGGATGACGTTCCTCCACATTGGCTTCTGCGCATCGCGTGCTTCTGGGCGGATATTCTCGTTAAAGCAACCCTGCAGTGGAAGGTTTTTCGATTTGCGGCAAATGCGGATCATGTCTCGGCGGCGCGGATTATGCTCGCCATTGCCAACGCCTCCGGCTCTTCAATTGAAGTTGATCCACTGCTGAATAATGGCATGACCAAACCCCAACTGCATTCGGCATTGTGCACGCTGATGATCCTGGATCTCGCGGCTTTGAATACGGATTGGTCCAAAGTATGGCTGAATCGACCGGTCCGAGAACAACTCGGATTGCCGCCGGAACCGGGAAAAAGACGGAATTGACCGCATCCCGCTCAAGCCGCAGATGGTCTTCAACCGAACAGATAGTTATGCAAAATGTTTGTAACACGCTTGATTCACGCCCTCGCTTTATCGACAATGCGAAAATGGCTGGAATGGAATTACTATCAATTGCCGAGTTACTGAAGCGCCGGGAACAATCGCGCGACAAGGAATTGCTCTGGATGCTGGGTATCGGAGCGGTGCTGAGTTTAATTCTTCCGGTGCTGCTGGGTTCAATGGCGTATTTTGCCTATCGACAATTTTCCAGCGGTTCCGGATCGTATCTGGGATGGTTGGCCTGCGTGATCGTCTTTTCGGCCATATTCGTTCCATTGTTGTTGTTACGTGAAAAATCCAACATTGCCCCGGATGCCGCGATCATCCGCACACGTGAAGATGAAGACAACCGGCGAGTCGTTTCGGTAATGGAAACCGAAATGGATTTACAAAGCTTCGGCCCCTTGGGCCTGCAACTCAGTGACGATCAGGCCGACACGGAGCACTGGTTGATTCGCCCCTTTTTCTTCGGGCCGCGCATGGTGGTGCGCGCATTGCCTTTGCGCAAACTCTTGCAGATTCTTGCGGCCAATACCGATCGACCGCGCGCTGCGGAAGTACTGGTTAAACTGGCGTCCCGGGATCGAGGCATGGCCACGGGTGATCTGCTGAAACCCGGAGAAGAGCCGGCGACACTGACCCCTACTCTGGCGTACCTGCGACAATTAGACTGGGTGGATTGCAGCACAGATGGCTCACGAATCTGGCTCAATTCCGCTCGCCGCCCGCAGATTACCGAAATATTGGATCAATTCGCCCCGGCTGCGAAATCACGCTAAGCATCCTGCGCGTCTCCTGAATCGTGTTACCATCACACGCCTTGGAATGCTGCCGAGGTCCGGCTTGTGTCGCAAGATAATGGTAATTAATTGCAGACTAATTTTTTACAGCCTAAAAAAAATATAATTTTTTTCTTGACGCGCACGGGGGGGGGCGCGGTATACTGCCGTTTGTCGTAAATCATTGCTCGGCAGCGGGGTCCATTGGAATGCTGCGGAGCGGGGTAAGGTAACAACCTGATCAGGGGGGCAGAGAATCGTGACTGGGTGCGGGCGTTGTGGAATCACAATCTCGGCGAGCCGGTGGGTTGATCCCACCGGTAATCATGCTGCGAGCACCGTCCCGCTGCGCCGGGACGGCGGTTTGTACCATGCGGGACTCGTGAACCCGGATGGTAACAGCATTCCGGGCTTCTAACGCATCGGATTCAGCGATGAATGCACGTACCAGCAGAATTCTGATTCCGTTAGCCGCGGTGGTGTTCGTGGCATCGCTGGTTGGTCTTGGCGTGTCCGTCACCAAGCTGTTCTTCAGTTCCCACCCGCCGGCCGCCGTTCACATAGCCGCCGGCGGTACCGCACCCGCGAAAGCGCTGCTGGCGTCGCTTGGAACAGTCCTGTTTGCCCGGGTAGGCGGAGGAAATCCGCAGTCGGCCACGGAATGGAACGGAATGTATAACTGCCCAGCTAATACGTCCTGTGGAGCCGTGCCATGCCCGCATCCGTCATCCACGGGTTCGTGTGGAACCTATGTACAGTCATTTTTTATTGGCTCAATATGCAAACCCAATAACAGCGGGACGGACTCGTCGTGTAGCTACATCGGCAGCCCGACGGAATGCTCAGCAGTTTTTAATTGCAACTACGAACCCTATGACGGCCAATGTGATCCCAACGGAAGCCCTACCGGGTCGTACGTCTACGGGCAGCAAGTGAACTGCGACTAGACACCCGTGGCGTCGGTGGCTGGGCGGTGCATTGGAGCCACTGAGGCTGCAGCATGGAGCCGAGAGCGTTGCCGGGCGCGGCGGGTGGTTTTTGGTGAGGAGTCAGGAAAATTGGATATTTACCTGGGAGGATGCGAATGGCAATTTCCGTGAGGATTAAGCAAATCCGAGAGTGGGGGGGCAGCAAATTCTGTATATATTTCCTGATCAGCGCGGCAACGCTGTCCTTGCTGGGACCACACGCTCGGGCCAGCACTGCGGTGGTTAAAGATGAACTGCTGAACGCGCTTCACGCGCTGCGGCAGGCGGTCCGCTCCAGGGTAGTGTCTGGTTGGGGCGTCGCCGTGGAGAAAACCACCGACACCCAGTGGTACGGGCACGAAATGCGCGTCCACTATCAGCCGCAAACGGTGAAGTTCTGGTTTTCCGGTAACGCGAGCCTGGCAAAAGAGTACAGCTCAGGCCATCCGCCGGTGCTGCTTCAGGCGGCACTGAGAAAAAATGGAATACTGGCCCATTTCCGTCGTTACAACATGGGGTTAAAGCTCGCAGCACCGCAGGTAACTATTATTGGTGGGGTGTTGCCCCATGTGACCAACGATCTGCGCCCAACCGTGTGGACATACCGCCGGATTTCAGAAATTTCCAGTGTGATGCAGCCCGATGCACAGTTCTTTCGGATAGCGGAGCGCCAATCGGCGGCAACCGTCAAGAATACCGGCCGCCGGATTATCGTAACTTTCAGGTACCCGCCGAATCCGCCGAGCTTCTTCGGCGCGAAGGCGGTGATCGTGTTCGACATGATGCGCGGCGGGATGGTGGCAAGCTACTACAACATGACCGACGAACTCAATGCAGCCCGACACAGGCTCAAAGAGATCGATACCATCACAACGAGGTGGCGAAAAGTGGGCGGTTGCTGGGTCCCGGTCAGCAGAACGCTTGAAAGCCACTACTGGGTTAGCGGCAAAGACCGTGGATTTACACGTACAAATATCAGCTTTGTGAAATTTGTTCTCGGTCCTCTTCGCAATGACATTTTGAGCGCCAGCAACTTGGGAATCCCGAATGGGACATTCGTGGACGACACGGTGCATAAGGAATTATACCATTTCACCGAGGCTGCCGCATCCCGCATTTTTGGCACGGCGAAACACAACCCACCGCGGCAGTCGGAGGGTGTGAAATGACCCCGCTCCGCTATTTCGCTTTTACAGGGTGCCTGTTCACCCTCGCTTATCGCCACGGGGTGGCGTGGGCCTCTGTACTTGGAAGGTGTTTGCTTGGCTCCGTTTTCGTAGCTGCCGCAATATTCAAATGGCGCGACATGAGCCAAGGCCCAACGTTGTACGGCAGCTTGGCACCAATGGGAATTCATCTGCCCGCGCTGATCATAGTTGGTGAGGTATTCCTCGGGCTTTGGTTGTTGTCAGGTATGGCTAGGGGTGCCGCAGGCTTCAACGGCGTTCTCACGCTCTCATTATTTACCGGTGCCGTAATTTTTGACATGCTCCAGCCACACCCAATCCCGTGCCGCTGCATGGGCGCGGCCTATGTCGCCGCGCACAGCCCCGCTGCCGTGGAGCGAGGGCTGGCTCTCGGCATTGTGCGAAACGTGATGCTGGTCGGCCTGGCTGCAACGGTTTGGCTTTCTTCAGGCGGCACACGTGCCTGCACCTGATCTTTTCCGTCAGGGGCAGTTCCCATGGGATATTCCTCAGCACGCCACGATGGCTCCAACGCATGGCCGGTTCGCGCAAACGCCCACAGTTGGCCAACGGCACAACCAAACCGTTATTACTGCGGCTACCGGCAGGCCGGCCATGAATGCGAGTTGGCTCCACGAGAACCGCGCGGTGGTGAATTCTTGAGCGCATCGGCGACACGGAAGCTTTGGGGTTACACTTCGGGCGGGTTCGGCTTGAAACATTGAAGCGCTGCCTGGGAGTGCCGCCTTTCTGAATTCTGGAAATATCTTATGATGACCGGAATATGCAATGGATTCTCGACATTTTATATCTGTTTGGCCTGCTTCTGGCGGCTCCGTTTCTGCTGGCAAAAAGCCGGCGGACCGGCAAGTATCGTTCGGACTGGTCCGGTCGGATGGGATACCTTTCCCCTGCTGTTCAGGAGATTTTACGCTCCGCACCCGGACAACCGCGGGTGCTGATTCATTGCGTATCGGTCGGGGAGTTGTTGTCCACGCGCAAACTCGTGGAAGAATTGCTGCACGGCAATAGCTCGCTGCTGGTTATCATTTCCACCACCACCGATACCGGCATGGCCCGGGCATTGGCCCTATATCCGCCGCAAGCGGCAACGCGCGTGGTGGCGGTGCGGTATCCGCTGGATTTTTCCTTCGCCGTGCGGCGATTTCTCAGCACGATCAATCCTTCATTGATCGCACTGGTGGAACTGGAAACATGGCCGAATTTTTTGGCCATTGCCCATCGCCGCGCTATTCCGGTGCAGATCATCAATGGTCGCATGACCGGGCGATCGTTGCGGCGTTATCGGATTATTAAACCGCTGATGCGAAAAATGCTGCGGCGGGTAGATCATATCAGTGTGCAAACCGCGGAAATCGCCGAGCGCTTTGCGGCATTGGGTGCTGTTCCGTCGCGCATGGAAGTCGTTGCCACAATGAAGTATGACAGCGCTGATTTCACGGATCACATAACCGGTGCGGAGGCGATGGCGGCAAGTCTGGGTATTCTGCCGGAACAGCGGCTGCTGGTGGCGGGATCAACCGGACCGGGCGAAGAGGAGATTCTTTTAGCCGTGTATCGGACGTTAAGCCAAAAATCGTCCCAATTAAGATTGGCCATTGCGCCGCGCAAACCGGAAATAATCGGTGATGTGATCGCGGCAATCCGGCAGGCGGGATATGAACCGATATTGCGCACACAACGACCGGATGGGGCGGGTAAAGCGGTTTCACCGATCCAAACCGGACAGATCATCGTATTAGACACAATGGGGGAGCTTAAGAAGCTCTACAGTCTGGCATTTGCGGTGTTTTCGGGCCGGTCGCTGGTGAATCTCGGTGGCAGCGACATGATCGAAGCCGCGGCCCTGGCAAAGCCGTGCTGTTTTGGTCCGTATACCCATAATTTCTCCGATGCGGTGGCATTATTAACCAGCAGCGGTGGGGGTGTGACGGTAAAAAGCGCCGATGAAATGGAGGCTTTATTACAAGCTTGGCTGGTGCATCCGGAAGAGGCGATGGCGATTGGACAGCGGGCCAGAGCGTCTCTGGAATCTCAGCGTGGCAGCAGCCGAATTTATGCGCAAAGAATGTTGAAAAATATTTTTTCGCATGCTGCAACTTCCAATGAAGTGCCTCGTTATACCCCCAAGGGATAAGTGTTGCCGGAGTTATCGGGCCGGTGGCGGCGCGCCGGTGCGCGTGGCGAAGTTTATTGATAACCGTGTATACTGCTGATTTCCGGTCGGCACCGGATGGCGGAATATGGTTATTTTGTCACTTGGTGGCATAAAATAATACCGTAAACGGATTGTTGTCATGGTTGAATTAAAAAATACATCCTCGCTGCTGGAAATTCGCGGCATGGTCAAGCGATATACGCTTGGTGAAACAGAAGTTCTGGCTCTCAATCGTGTTGATCTGACCATTGAAGAAGGCGACATGGTGGCGATCACCGGCCCATCAGGCAGTGGAAAATCAACATTGATGAATATTCTGGGTTGCCTTGATGATTTTGATGCCGGGACTTACATCATTTCCGGTGAAGATGTTTCCAAACTCAGCGGAGACAAACTCGCGAATATCCGCAATCGGCTGATCGGCTTTGTATTTCAGAATTTTAACTTGTTGCCGCGGCTGTCAGCCTTGGAAAATGTTGAATTGCCCCTGTTGTATTCCGCAAATAAAGATGCCAAGGCGGCGGCCCGGAAAGCTCTGGAAGCCGTCGGTTTAGCCGATCGCATGCACCATGAACCCAACCAGCTTTCCGGCGGGCAGCGGCAACGCGTGGCGATTGCCCGGGCCATTGTGACCAATCCGGCCATCATTCTGGCTGATGAACCAACGGGAAATCTCGATTCGCGGGTGGGTAAGGAAATTCTGGAAGTATTTCACCAGATTAACGATCAGGGGCGAACGATTGTCATTGTCACGCACGATTCCACTGTGGCCCGGCATTGTCGCCGCGAAGTGCAGATTCGCGATGGACAGATTGTAGATATCGTTGAGCATAATCGCTCGGCAAGGGAACTGGTGGCCAAGGCGGGTTGAGACCGGCACCCGAGGTGATTCCATATAACACAGACGGTTAAATCCATTAAAGGAGCCGCGAAAAGCGGAACAGGTACGGATGAAAAAAGGTTTGATTATTACCGGCGTGGTCGCGGCAGCCGTTATTGGCGGTGCGGTTGCTTACCATCATTACCAGGCGGCGGGCGCAACGGTGGCACCCAAATTACATACCGCGGTGGTTAAAAAGGGTACTTTGACCGTGCATGTCTATGCCACGGGTAATGTGCTGGCCAATCGAACGGTGGACATCAAATGCCAGGCGGGCGGCGAAATTACCAGCTTGCCGCTGGGAAATGGGAACCCCAATGATCAGATCGAGATCGGTGATAAAGTAAAAAAGGGACAGGTTATTCTGACCGTTGACCCGACGCTTGAATTGCAGGCTGTTACCATCGCGCAACAGGATCGGGATCAGGCCAAATTAACGCTGGAGACGGCCAAATTAAATTATGAAATCGCCCAGCAGAACCTGATTACGGCACGCCAGACCGATGAAGCCAATTTGCTCTCCGCGCAGGCGCAGGTGAAAAATGATCAGCTTAATGTGCAGCGCGATGCGACACTGTTAAAGGAAAATCTCGCGGCCCAGCAGACCTATGATACCGATTACACCACCCTGGTGCGGGACCAGCAGGCCGAACAACTGGCCAAAGTGCAGATCGCCCAGCTTAAACAACAGGCCTTGCAGGTCAAGCTTCAAAAGCTCAACGTGGCAATGGACACTGTTGCCGTTCAAAAAGCCCAGGCCAGCCTGGATCAGGCCAACACGAACCTGGGGTACTGCAAGGTCAAAGCTCCCTTTACCGGCTATGTGGCGAATGTGGATGTGCAGCAGGGACAGGTTATTGCGTCGGCCACCAATAATGTCGGCGGCGGCACCACCGTTATGACGCTGGTCGATACATCTCATATTTACATCAATACAACTGTAAATGAAAGTGATATCAATCACGTCAAAATAGGTGACAAAGTGCAGATTACCGCCGCCGGAGCGCCGGGCGTGGTGTTTCCCGGCCGCGTGGCCCTGATTGCTCCGGAATCCATTCAGGATCAGAGCACCAGCAGCACCAGCGGTTCAACAAGCAATATTGTGACTTTTCAGGCAAAAATTGAGGTGCTCGGATCGCAAAAGCAGTTATTAAAACCCGGCATGACCGCCAATGTCGATATTTTTGCCGACAAATTGCCCAATGTTGTATATATTCCCCTGCAGGCCGTGGTCATTGAGAACAACGAAGATACCGTTACGGTGGTAACACCTGATGGCAAGCAAATCTTCAAACCCGTCACGCTGGGTGAACGCAACGATCTGGACTGGCAGGTGCTGCACGGATTGAAACCGGGGCAGAAAGTTCTGATCCATCTGGGCGTATCGTCAAGCATGTGGACACCGCACCATCATCATTGATTGTTGAAAGGATTACCATGCTTTTATGGACGACAATTAAAATTGCGTTGCGCAGTATGTTAGCCAACAAGCTTCGCGCCATATTGACCATGCTGGGCATGATTATCGGCGTGGCGGCGGTCATTGCGATGCTCGCGTTGGGCAATGGTGCCAAATCCCGCATTCTCGGATGGGTTTCCCGTATGGGAAAAAATACCATCACCATCTTTCCGCATAATCCAAAAATGCCGCCGGTGCTCAATGGCTCCGCCGAACCGCTGACCCTTGGAGATGCGGAAGCCATGCTGAAAATCCCCGGTGTGAAATATGTTTCTCCGGTTGTAACTTCGAGCGATCCGGTCAAATGGGGAACCAATGAAACATATTGCAACATCATCGGCTGTGCCTCCACTTACATCATCATCCATGATTTCCAGATTCAGAGCGGGCACATGTTCAATGATTTCGACGCGCGCGACAGATCGTCGGTGGCGGTCATCGGCCCGGAAACGGCAACGCGGCTTTTTGGATCACAGGACCCGATTGGCCATACCATTACAGTCCGCACGGAACGATTTAAGGTTATCGGGGTTCTGGTGCCGAAAGGCCGGCAGGGCTGGTTTGACCCCGATAATCAGGTATTACTGCCTTATACCACGGCGATGACCAAACTGATGGGCCGGGCGGTGGCATTAAATCATATAGATATGCAAGTTGATCATGCGGTTGATCTGACTCCCGTTCAGGAAAAGGCGGAACAGGTTCTCCGCATCCGGCATTCGCTGATTCAAGGCGATGAAGATGATTTCTGGATTTCCAATCAGTTGCAGGTAATTCAGATGGCCAACAATATCGGCGGGGCGTTTACCATGTTCCTTGGATCGGTGGCGGGCATATCGCTTCTGGTTGGCGGCATCGGTATTATGAATATCATGCTCGTTACCGTCACGGAGCGCACACGGGAAATCGGCATCCGCAAGGCCATCGGGGCGCGGCGGCGCGACATTCTGCGGCAGTTTCTCATTGAATCGATGCTGGTAAGCTTAATGGGCGGATTGATCGGAGTGGCGGTGGGTGTGGTAGCGGCGCATTATGTGAAATTCCGAAATTTTTCCGGTCAGGTTGAACCACACATGGTTATTCTGGCATTGTCGATTTCAGCGGCCATAGGTATTTTCTTCGGCTATTATCCCGCCCGCCGCGCCGCCGGGCTGAATCCCATTGAGGCTCTCCGATATGAATAAACCGTTTTCACCGGTCAGAAAAAACCAGGTAATGTTCAATGATCTGCTGGTAAAGCGCTCTTTATGTGCTGTGGCCGCGTTGGGAGCCGCGGTGGGCTTATGCGGGTGCGCCAGTATTGATTCCGGCGGCTTTGAAAATTATCAGAAATCAGCCATTGCCCATCAACAGGCCGTTGAATCCGGAGCCGCGACGCAAACCTCGGTCAAGGAGTTATCCTCCGCGTTGCCGCCGGAGGCGGGGAAAACGCCACCGGCAACCCAGTTGGCCAGCAGTGGCCAGGTTATTAAATTATCGCTGGCCGATGCGCTGGTGATCGGCTTAAAAAATAATCCTACCCTGCAGGTGCAGCGGTTTAATCCCGCGCTTTCGCAGGAGCAAATTGAGGCTCAGCGCGGAGCGTTTGATCCAACGGTAACCGCGGGTGTGCAGGCATCTAAAAATCGCGTGCCCACCAGCGGTGGTTATGTCACCGCGAGCGGTGGGTATATTCCCGGCAGCCAGCACTTCGGCACGACGGATTCGGGTAATGCCAATCTGGGCTTAAGTGAAAAGCTCCCCACCGGCACATCCATTTCCGCAACGATGAATTCCGGACTCAACAGCAGCGAGAACGGAGGCGGACAATCCACAACGGTCAATGGCTCGATCACCGTAACACAGGCCTTGCTGCAGGGCGGCGATCTGCAGGCCAACCTGGCCGGCATTGAAAGTGCGCGCATCGGAAAGAAGATATCAAACTATCAGCTGCGCGGCGAGGCCCTGACGATCACCGATAATATTATTCAGGCCTATTGGGCTTATGTGCTGGCCCAGCAGAATGTTCAGATTTTAAAAACCGCATTGAACGTGGCGCAGCAACAGGAAGACCAGACCAAGGAACTTATTCGTGTGGGCCGCACTTCGCCGGCTGAATTTGCACCCGCCGTGGCTCAAACGGCCGTTACGCGCGAACAGCTTGTCAGCGCTGTTGGTGCCATGAAAATCGCCCGGCTGAACCTCTTGAGCCTTGTGGCCCCGACGGATCGGCCGTTCTGGCACGATCAATTGGAATTGACCACTCTGCCTTACAATCCCGGCGGCCCCACCGCGCCGCTGGAAGAACATACCCAACTGGCTCTGAAGATGAGCCCGATTCTCAATCAGACCCGGTTGCAGATTCAGCAGGGGGATCTCTCGGTTATCCAAACCCGCAACGGTTTGCTGCCCGTGCTGAACATGTTTATTACCATGGGTAAAACCGGTTATGCCGAATCGTTCGGACCGGCGGCTGAACATCTCAACGGATCGGCTTATCAGCTTGTTGGCGGATTATCTTTCAATTATCCGATTTTCAACCGTACGCCCACCGCCAATTATCAAAGCGCGGTTTTAAGCCGCGATCAGGAAGAGGCCGCGCTGGCCAACACCGTTCGCAGTGTGGAATTAAGCGTTCGCACCGCCTACATTCAGGCCGAAACCGACAAGCAGCAAATAACCGCCACCGCCGCCACCACCGAAGCCCAGGCGGAAACCTTACGCGCCACCCAGGGTGAATTTAAGGTCGGTGAAAGTACCGCCATTCAGGTTTCGCTGGCGCAATCCAATCTGCTTTCCGCGCAGCTTGCACAGGCGCAGGCCAATGTCGCGTATCTTGATGCGCTGAGTACTTTGTATTTGCAGGAAGGCTCGCTGCTGGAACGCTGCCACATGAAGGCTCCGGGGGCTGTGGCCGTCAAACCTGTCGGTCCCTCCTGGCTGCGGCGCTGGCCTGATGGCGTATTTCACTGATCTGGCGCGTTTGTCAAAAATGCAGCACTATCAGCGTTTTGCTTGTTCCGAGGCGATCACCTCGGCGTCTGAATCCGCCGCTTCACTTTCCGGAGCAGGACTTCCCCGCGTCCGATGGCGTTAACAGTGCCACATGCAGCGGTTTATAGTAATAATGGAAACCGCCGTAAAGCGGTCGCTTATACGCGCCATTGAGTCCATTGAGGTGCGATGAATCCCAATTGTGATCATTTCCGGCGTAGATTCCGCCGTGCCAGTCGGCTCCCCAGTGGTGTCCCTGCGCCGTTGCCAGCAGATCCCCTTTTACCAGCACCTTGGGATTGGAAAAATAAACCCAGTTTGGATCAGGATAATCGTTCACCGGCAGACCGCCGGGCAGATTCAGCCATCGCTTGAGATTGTACGGATGTGGATAAAAATCTTCGCGATGCGGGGAACCATCCGCCAGTATCGCATTCCACACCTGCCGGCAATAGCCGTAACAATCGCCGATGCCATTAAACCGATAAGGCCGGTTCCACGGGGCAATACCGGCACATCTTGCCATGACCATATTTTGCAGCACGACCCCGCTGATGCCGGATTTTATCAGCCGGTTGATCCGTTGCTCAATGGTGATTGCTTTGGCGACCGGAGGCTTGGCGGCCGGCGGGGCGCTGGCGCAGCCGGCCAATGTCAACAACCCGGTGAGCGCAAGCCCCAGCACCGATGCCCAGCCGAAAAAACGAAAGCCTGATGATCGCAAAAGCGACCGCTTGATAGTGCCATTGATTCTAAACAAATGAAGTGCTCCAAATCTCGGTTCAGATTTGAGATTTTAAATCTCAAATCTCAGATATCAAATCCCAAATTTCAGATCTCAGCTTCGCAATTTCAAATTTCAAATTTGTGATATCAAATCTCAGATATCAAATCTGAAATTTCAAATCTCAAATTTGAGATTTCAGATTCCCAATCTCAAATCCCAAATTTCAAATCTCAAATTTCAAATCTCCGCCCCCAGGTTCCAGCTTCCACGTCTGATCCCCCTCGCCGGGACAGTTTCCAACTATCTGCACCTCGCGCGTCGGCGCATTAACGTCAGTGCTGTCAGACCCGCTGCCAGCAGCACCAGCGGTAGCGGTTCGGGTACTGCTGTGGCGGTCAAATCCAGGGACCTGTTGGTGATGTTGTTGCTCAGCAGATAATTAAATCCGGATGGTCCGGTTATCGTCCAGGAACTCAAATCCACCGCATCCTCCAGCAATCGGTAATCAAAAAGATGGTAGGTGCCCGCGATGGGCGTGCCACTAAGCGCTACCGTGTCGCCGCTGCTCAAGATGAACGCATCACCGATTGTAATGGAGCTGTTGGACGTTCCGAGCAGATAAAAATTAAATGTCGCGGTAAGGCCATTCATGTTCAACCCCGCCGCCAGAGTCAGTTTCCCGGTGGTGGGAGAAAAGTCTTTGAAATTGCTGTTCAGCTTGCCGCCACCGGTAAAAAAGCCGCCGCTTCCCATAACGGTTACCGGCCCGCTGACAGTTCCCTCCCCGGCGATGCCACCATGAATGCCGGCCGGTTGCAGACCATTGTTGCCGCTCGCAGCGCCATTCAGCGTAACCGCCCCGTGGCCCGTGCTGCCTCCGGCTGATACCAGCAGTGTGGCCCCGCCGGTAACGTACGTTCCGCCACTCCAACCGGTATTGTTGCTGACAATATCATCGTATCCGCCGGCATTACTGAACAGAAAGCCATTGGTATAGGATGACGGTGTGCCGCCGGCATCGGTCACGGCACCGGTGATAATCACATTACCGGGGACTTTATTGGCGTGGCTGTCCCATACCGCAATCAGGTTATTAAAGCCAAAACGCGTCACCCGCGTCTGACTGTCATTAAACGTGATATTGCCTCCGAGAATAATGTTTCCCGGACCGGCATAAATGCTGTTGGTGCTGGAATTGGCGGCTGTGCCCATGGTGCCGAAGAATTGCATAGGAGCGTTAATCGTCAGGGTATTGGCGCTGTTGTTGTATATGGGGTCCACATACGTTTGAAAATTAATGGGATCAGATCCATTGATGGTCACGGCCGGAGCATTGATGTCGGAAACATTGATTTGTGCGACATTGACCACTTTGTTTCCACTGGCGGCCTGATCAAATGAAATGTTTGCGGTCGCCTGGGAAGAACTGGTGAAATCCGCAACACTTCCGGCCGTCCAGTCGCTGGTCCAGTTGGCGGCGTTACTCCAATTGCCGTTGGTGCCAGCGCCGGTCCAGGTAACAGTAGTGGCCGTTTCCTGGCCCGGGAGTTGCAGTTGGGCCGGGAGCACCTCGGCGAGAGCCATCGACGCGAAACTGCCGTTGTAGGCGTCCAGATCAACATTGCCTGAAATGCCCGAAACGCTTCCTCTGTCGGAATATTGCCAGAAAGTCCATGTGTTCCATGGCGATATGCTCTCATTCGGCGTGGAACCTGGTGCCGGGACGGAATAAGTCCAATCCGCCAGCCAGAGCGGGTTGGCGCTGGAGCTTGAATTAAGCATGGATGCGTAACTCGTGCCAGTGTATACCACCGGTCTGGCTCCGGTCAGATTATAAACATCCGTGCACCACGCGCTGACCCACGCACCAAGTGATGTCGCCCCCACATGCGCTCCGCCGCCCGTTTCCAGATCCAGAGCCGGTGCCAGATGCCCCCCCTGAAAAGCTCCATATTGCGACGCATAATTGACAAAATATTGGGCTTCGGCCAATGGGGTATTCGCCTCCGGATGGGCGAAATCATAAGCACCGATGCTCACGCCCGCGGCGGTTCCATTGAGCTCATTATTCGGCAGATAAGGATCGGTATACGATACACCTTCAGTAGCCTTGGCCCACGCAAATTGGATGCCGGTTCCCGCTGCTGCATTCCAGTTGATCGTGCCCTGATAGTTGGATACGTCAATTCCCAAGGCCTGCGTTCCCGCGCGTGCGACTGATGGAAAACCCGCGAAAGCGGCCAGGCCGACGGCTGCGCCGGCGGCAAGCCCACATAGCCGGTTCTGGAGTGTGAAACGGGTTTCCGCTTTTACGGCAGCCTGTGTATTCTGGGCGGTTAACGCCGCGGAAGTACCGGTACGTTGTCCTGATTTGCAGTAAATCAAACGCATATCGTTTTGCCTCGCTAAAAACATCACATCACCTGCCAGCCATAATCGTTCCACGCCGGATGTATCCTGCACCGATTTCCGCTTGAAACGTCATTGTATTGAAGAACCTCTCAACTCCTGCTTTTATGGGGCGTTGACAACCATTCCATTGCTGCAGTGTGACACCCCTGCCGGAAAAAAACAAGTGCCATATTTTATCAAAAGCAGTGCCAATTTTGGTCAAAGTGAACACAATTTTCAGGGATTCATCCATGCAATTCATGGTATCAGCCATCTGGAGAGCGTTTGCAGGTATGTGCGTCGCCGTTCCCGCAGTGTTTCAGGTCGGCGAAGTCAAAACGCAGCGGGGCAGGTGAATGAGATTTGTCATGGCTCGGGAATGATGACAACCATTTACGTACTGCGCGCGTCCAGATATTCCACCACGTCCCGGGCCACCCAGCTCATGGCGTCCATGGCACCTTGCGTACGGGCGGCCAGATGGGCTGAAAAAATGAGATTGGGTGCAGACCACAGCGGATAATCGGCCCCCGGTGGTTCGGGTTGATGTACATCCAGAGCCGCACCGCCGATGGTTCCCGCTTTTAGCGCTTCCGCCAGCGCATAAGCATCAATCACTTCTCCGCGTGCGGTGTTTACGACAATGGCATGCTTTGGCATGAGCGCCAATGTTTCGCGATTGATCATGCCCGCGTTGCCGGGGCGGTGGCTGACGTGAATGGAGAGAATATCGGCGTGGCGATACAACTCCGGTTTATCCACACTTTGTGCCGGAAAATCAACGTGTGAGGCCACGTCAATGACATCGTTGTACAGCACATGCATGCCAAACGCATGCGCCACTTTTCCCACCGCCCGGCCAATACGCCCCATTCCCAGTATGCCCAGTGTCTTCCCGTGCAATTCCAGCCCACGAATCGTTTTCCGGAAGCGATGAAATTCTTCGCCGGAAATCGGTGTTTTCAGATTCACCACCGGCCGAGCCAGCGTAAAAATCAGATTAAATACATATTCCACCACCGCGTGCGTGTTGGCCTGCGGCGTGGAAAGAACCTTGATGCCGCGCTTGGCGCATGCGTCCTGATCAATATTTTCCAATCCAACGCCGGCTCGTCCCACCACTTGCAGTTTGGGGGCGAACGCAAGAAGTTCCGCATTAACCGTCGTATACGTGCGGACAATCAGGCCCGCGGCGTCGGCCAATGCGGCGGTTAACGCGGCGCGATCTTTATATGATGCTTCACGCACAGCGGCATGTTCTTTCAGCCAGGTAAAGGGTACCGCTTCAAGTCCTTCGGTAACAACAATCGTATGATTCATAGTCTGCTTTTTCCTGAATGTTCCTTGTGTGCGAGTATAGTTTCAATGCCATCGCTTCGCCACCGCCGGCAAACAATGCATCCCCCAAAGTCCGCGGATCACAATCATGCCGACACGGTTCCTCGCGGAAAACAAACCAATCAGCTCTTGCGCGGCTGGTCGGGTAGATCGCCGGCGATTGGGTTGTGTTCCCGTTGCGGCCTGTTCGGAAGTGCCGCTTGAGCTCAACGGTTGTCGAATCGGCGGCACTTTTGAAAAACGCCCAGATCCAGTACCGCGCCGTCGGGGTAATCCGCGGTGACATCGAAAGCATGCCGGCTCAGGGAAGTAAATATCACCACCACGCAGCGCACCGCACGGACATATCGCAAATCCCCCGGGGCGGGGCCGGTGTACCGTTGATTGTCGGTTTTTTGAAAATGGAAAATAAACTGGGCCAGCCCGGAAGGCGTATTTAACAACAATGCCGGACCGGTAACATACACGCCGTTATTAATCTGTTTCAGTGATGGATAGCGTTTGAGCCGCAGCTCCGGCAGGGCGTTGCGGCGATTTTTCCGGGAAGAATTCCGCCACTGAATCAGTCCGCCTTCCTCGGTTCGCGCATTGTGCTGTGACGCTTGTCCCATTTGTGTAATGTCAGCGCGGAAATAGCGATGCGCCAACGCGGCATAAAGGTTTTCCACCAGCAGTAAATCGCAATAGGATAATCGACTTGCGTTATCAGCAAGGGATGGATTCGGATTATCCGGCGATCCGGGATAGGGGCCGGGCCGCCGCACATGCCGATGCCCCGCGTAATAATGCTCAACAATCCTCTTGAGCACATTGGGTGGGGCATATTGTTGTGGATGGGCCAAGCGGGCAAGCAGACCGATCAGGCGAGGCGGAATTCCGCGGGGCATGCAGGAATGGGCAGGAAAAAGGGTCTGACCGCTGCGCGCCGCGGCTTGCAGCGGTTTTGCGGCGGCTGCAGGACTGCTGGTTTGACCGGTCGGCGGATCCATGCGGTGCGGATCATTCCCATTCGGCAGCAGGCGACAGTGCCTTGCGGCCGCACGTGCCAGCGCTAAATATCCGCCGCCGTGGAATTCCTCAATCCAGGCTACTTGTTCCGCGGTATGCGGTACGTAGAAAAAAATCCGGGCATACCAACGAAGGGCGGAAAGCATGGGGTCGGAAACGCGCTTGTGATTCAGCACCAGTGCGTACAACTGCGTTGGCGGCAGCAGATGATACAGCAAGTTGAGAGCCGCAAGGCGCACCGTCAGGCTGTGCCCGTGCAGGAATGTGTCAGCCAGGCAGTGCCGCAGTCCGCTGTGGCACAACGCGCGGATCGCCTGCGCTTCCGGGCGATGTGCGAAAGTGAAACGATGTGCCGGACGCTTCAGTGACAGAATCAACGGATCCACCAGAGCCGCGTCACCGGTGCTTTGCGCCAGGGCACAGGCGTGAATCAGTACGCGCCAATGTTGAAATCGGGGAATCTGCCGGGCCAGTACGGCAATGCCAAGAAGTTTATCAGCATTCATGATCTGATCCATGGCATACATTTTCATCGCCGGCTGCTGGCCATAGCCCGCCACCACCCGCACCAGCACGGCCAGACGTGCCGGATCGTCCGCTGCCGTGGTGCCAAGCAATTGCTGATCCGCCCTCTTTCGCGTTCTGGCGGAATCGGAAATATCACCCAATGTGCGCAGCAGCATCTTTCGCTTTTGCGCCAGCGCCGAAGAACCGGTTATCGGCGCAGTGCAACCGGCCGGCAGGATGGCGATCAGCACTATCATCGCCGCACTTCGGGCACGCAACGGGTGGTATCGCAACGATGACGGCAAACGAAACAACATTCCAGAACCACCGCACCTGCCTTGAGTCTACGTATATGTGCGACCATTAAGCTGTCGCTGTCAATATTCTTGAAATGTTATCAGGATATCAACGCCGTATAAACCGAAACGGATCCCCCGGTGTGCTTTTCGTCCGGCATGCGGGGCCTTGCAATTCAAGTCACTCCCCGACAAGATGATAAACACGGTCGCGGTGTTGGCCGGAGCGGGACGGACCATGACAGCGTTTTTCATACACAATATTGACCTTTTGCTGCCGATGCTCCTGCTGTTGGGTATAGCGGCCATATTTGCCGGTGTGGAAACCGTATTTTTCTCTCTGACCCGGCATGAACTGTATCAATTCAAAAACAGCGGAAAACGGGGACAAATATTGGCCGCAACCCTGCGGGAGCGCAGCCGGCCATTACTGGTTCTGATTCTTCTGATCAATATGGCCTGCACCATTCTGATCTTTGTGCTCAGTACCATTCTGCTGCAACGACTCAGCCGCCATTTCGGTCATCTCGCGATCATCGCCCTGAGCCTTGCGCCCGTGCTGGTGGTCGCGTATTTTGGAGAATTGGTTCCCAAAATTTTCGCCCGGCGGTTCAACCGCTATTTCGCGCCGCTGGCGGCGGGCCCCATGACCGTTCTGCTGCGGATGGCCACACCGCTGTTAAGCGTCATTGAACGCGCTTTAATTAATCCGTCGCACCGCCTTCTGGGGCGCAAAGGCAACCCCAATTTGTCGCTTGTTGAGCTGCGCGAATTGCTGATGATGAGCCGCGATCAGGGAGTCATTGATAAAGCGGAAAACCAGGTTCTCCAGCAGGTCTTGTGGCTGCGGGAGATACGGGTGCGGCATGTCATGGTGCCCCGTGTGGATATGGTGGCGTTTAACATTCAGCGCCCGCTTTCCGAGCTATCCGAACTTATTGCCCGCAGTCACCTTTCCAAAATTCCCGTTTATGATCGGGATATTGATAATATTCTCGGCATTCTTTACGCCAAGACTTTTCTGCTTGATACGCCCGCCACTTCCGCCGCGCTTACACCGCTGTTGCGGCCCGTCTATTTTGTGCCGGAGTTGCAGACTCTCGACCGCCTGCTGGTGGGCTTTCGTGAAAAGCATATTCAATTGGCCGTGGCGGTGGATGAATATGGCGGCATAGCCGGCATGATTGCTCTGGAAGATGTTGTGGAGCAACTGATCGGTGAAATTTATGAGCCGGACGAACCCGTTAAAATACCGGTTCGACAGATCGCCGCGGATGAATTTCTGGTTTCCGGTGATTTGTCGCTTATTGAATGTGGCGAATTCTTCGGCGATCCGGTGAAAGCCCCGCATATTTCCACCGTCGGTGGGCTGATTTACGCCCAGTTAAATCGTGTGCCCCGCGCCGGAGATTCCGTAACGCTTGATCATCTGCGGCTAACGGTCGAATCCATGCGCGGCCGACGCGTGGATCAGGTGAAAATTGTGCTCATGGATGATGCCAATGCCGGCACCGATGACAAACATGCTGATCAGGAGAATCCGGAGGCCCGGCCATGACCACCGCATTACACACTGTGTTGATTCTGGCGGCTGCCCCGGCGGACAATCGATGGTATGCGGCCATCTGGCCATGGGCGATTCTTGCCATTGCTGGACTCGTCGGCTCGATGATTTTCAGCGGAATGGAAACCGGCCTGTACACCCTTTCCCGTCTGCGGCTGCAGTTGCGATCATGGCGAAGAGATCCGGCGGCGCTGCAGGTGGAACGCTGGCTGCGGGCACCGGCGGCCGTGCTGGCAGGATTGTTGATCTGGCAGAATATCTGTAACTTTGCTGTTTCAGCGGCCGCTACCGTGATTCTGCGCGACGTCGACGTTCCGGATCAAATTCAGGCGTTGCTGACCACCTTTCTTCTCACCCCGTTCATGTTGCTGGTTGCGGAAATTATTCCCAAGGACATGTTCATGATCCATGCCGACCAGTGGACCTATCGCCTGACCGGATTTTTAAAATCCGCATTGCGGCTGATCACCATCATTCCACTGCTGCCTCTGTTGCTGCTGCTTAATATTCTGGCGCTGCGGCTTTTCAGGTCGGGCGATATAAAAACCGGTTCGGCACCGGCGGTTCTGAGTTTTGCTGAGGAATCATCCGCGACGGGCCTGATCAGTGATACGCAGCGCGATTTAATCAGTCGGGCGTTGCGCATGGCCCACGTGGTGGTGGGGGATGTGATGGTGCCATGGAATCGTGTTATTGGAATTCCGCAGACCATCAGTCGCGTGGGTTTTCGCGCGCTGGTGCGGCGATATCATGTGTCTCGTCTTCCGGTACTGGGCCGCAGCACGGAGGACATTCTCGGTGTGGTTAATGTCGTTGATGTGCTGGGACAGAAAGATGGCTTTAATATCAAGGCTAATCTCCAACAACCCATTACGTTATTTCCTGAACAATCGGTGCGCTCGGCCATAACACTTATGCAGTCCGCCCGCCAAACTCTGGCCATTGTGGTTAACCGGCAAGGCCGCCCCATGGGACTCGTGACCATGAAAGATCTGGTGGAGGAACTCATCGGCGAATTGCAAAGCTGGTGACACTCAAGCGCCGATGGCTTTCAGTGCGGCGAGTTCTTTTTGCGCCAGTTCGCGCTGCGTGCCGTCGTGCAGTTTGGGCAGGGCTTTCTGAAATAGATCAATAGCCCGATTCCGATTGATAAAATACCGCGCATAAATCAATGCCAGTACGAGCTGGACCTGATCACAGTTGGCGCCGGTTCCGTAGTATTTCAGGTAATCTTCGTAGGCGTCGGCGGCCTGGGGATAATGCCCGGCTGCCATAAGCTGATTGGCTATATCCAACTGGATTTGGGCCGAGAGTACCTGCGCTGGATCAAGTTTCTTTAACTCAAGGTAAACATTGGCGGCCTCCGGCAGCAGATGATCTCGGCGCAGTTCGGTAATGCGGTTTCGCAGTTCCTGGCAGCGAAGATAATCAGGATCGTCGGACCGCAACGGCATGGGGCCGTCCGGTCGAACGATGTTGCCGCCTTGCGGAGCGGTTGCGAAAGGGTTAAATCCGGCCGCCACCATCGAGCGGTACACATGCCTGCGTCGCAGTCGATTGATCAAAGCCAGCAGGTCCGATTGATCGCGCGGCACCAGTCGCATCGCCAGCAGAATGATTCCCACGGTAAAGCCGGTGGTATATCCGGTGAGATGGGCAAAATGGGCAACGTTGTCATTGCGGCCCGGGAAAATTTCCCCGGCCAGATCAAAGGTCACAATTTCAAAGATGACAAACAGCAGACTTGGCACCTTGAAGATAAAGAAGAAAAACCAGACGCGAATATTGGTCATGGGGGCCAGCACCAGAAACATTCCCGCCACGGCCGCAATAGCTCCCGATGCCCCCAGTGTTGGTGCGCCGGATGTTAAAACCTGCCCGACACCGGCAAAAATACCGCCCGCCAGGAAAAACAATAAATAGGGAATATGCCCCAGTCTCTCATTGACGACATCGCCAAAGACCCATAAAAACAGCATATTTCCCAATATGTGCATGATGCTGGCATGGAGAAACAGGTACGTGACAAACTGATATAAATGCAGATGCTGTCGCCACAGCAGAAACTTGCCCCATCCGGAATTTACACCCAGATAATGGGCGCTGGGATTGTCCGGGTGCGAAATCAAATAGATGACAAAACACAGCGCAATAATCGCCCAGTTCATCCATGGAGTGCGCCGTCGGGGTGCATCAGTACCTATCGGGATCATGTATGCCTCTGGGTCAACCTATATCGCCGCCAATCGCATCTTCTATTATTGAGATATTGGCATAGCAGGTCAAACCGCAATACTTTTTAATCGCGGCGCCTGGCGCATTTGGATCGCGCATTGCGTTCAACCACATGACACTCCGGCAAGCCGCCCCGACATCCGCAATCTTTCGCCGATCTCAACCGCCATGTGTGGAGAATCCGATAACCATCGGCTCTTTGCGGATGATGCCGTTTTAATCTGAGAGCCTGTTTAAAAAGTCCGGTGCGGGTTCATTGGCTTGGCAAATGGACGGATGCAAGAACGCAGATCCGAAACATATTCCGGAATATGTTGAGGATTCAGGACGCCGCGGACGGCCGTTTGCCAAGCCAAGGCGCTCCCAGGGGAATTTCCAAACAGGCTCTATGTCCCGGTGGCCATGGGGATGAAAACCTGCGGTATCGCGCTGTTTGCGCGCCGCGCAAGGCTTGGCGCATCGCTTTCATCGCGGCCAGAGAGTTGCATCAAAACGCCGGGGCGGATACAAACAATGGAATTGGATTGGGATAACCGCCCATAACCGGCGGCCAGCCAAAACCCGAGGGTAGCTCAGCGGTTAGAGCCGGGGACTCATAATCCCTTGGTCGTGGGTTCGATCCCCACCCCTCGGAATACTTGATTTTACGCGTGTTTCGGCATTTCATTCGCGGCGTGTTCGCTTCCGAACAGGCCTTTATTGTTTGCCTGGCACGATTCAGCGTGTTCACTGCTGCCATGCGCGGTCTCTCCGGCATCCACTTGCCGCCGGCGTGATCGAATGCAAGTGCGACTGATCAGCGATCAATGCCGGGCGGTAAGTAAAAATGCTTCACCGCGCGTGGTATTGACTTGCAACACCTTCCCGGAAATGACCGCCGGCTTTCTTCCGGAAATCCGCAATTCCACCGCATGGCCCGGCCACGGATTGGCGATGGAACACACGCCGCCGCGCTGGCTGATAATCCGCACATAGCCGATCTGACCTTGATCAATGGCACTGGAAACCAGAAAGTCTCCGCAAGCCAGAAGGTTGCCAAATGAAGCGTTCTGGTTGTTGGGCCAATCAGGAAACAGATGGATATGTTTTTGATAGCTTTGCAGAAACATGGCGCAGATTGTCGTTGGCACGGTCGCTTCATTTTCCACGCCGCCGTTTCCGATGTTGTACGCAAAATTGGGAAATCCAATGTGCGTAACCAGCAGATGCAGGTGCCGCAGTATGGTTTGCGGATTGTACCCGGCGCAGGCGGCTGCGGGATAAAAGCTTGATGTATTGTTGGCGTCATACCATGTTTGTTGAAAGCGTATGGTATTCAATGCCGCCTGGCGCAAAAACCGCGGACTTTCCAGGCCGACGGCCCATGCCGGAAAAATCGCCTGATGTGAATTCATCCCCGCGGAAGAACCCGTTACGCGAAGCGGTGGATTGGGTGACAGTAGTTGGCCCAGATAAATCCATTGCGATCCCTTCATCGCATTGCGAATGACATATTTCCCCTGCGTGGCACCACGGCCGACGGCATGGACAATCGGACCGATGGAAGAGGCCGGAACAACCGGCAGCGGACTTAAATGAGCAAGAATATGCCGCCATTTTCCCGCATCAGGATCACCGATTTGCAACGTCTGATTGATATCCAGCAGCCCGGAATACAGCATCCGCAAAAATGCGATGCTTGTGGCCGGATTGACATCATGGGGATAATGCAGTTCATCGGCGGCATCGTTGTAGTCCATGTATACGCCGTTTTTCAGCACCAGATAATGATCCCAGAATTGCGCCACGCCGCGCAGAAAGGGATATACCCGCCGGGCGTATCGCACGCTGCGGGTGTAACGCCAGCGTTGCAGACAATCCACGCTGGTAAACAACGCATCGGATTTCTGCCGAATGGCTTTTGCGCCGTCTGCACTCCAGCCCGGCAGGGGGCTTAAATGGGCGTAGAAGAATAATCCATGATAATGCCGGTGCCGGGCCAGGCCCCGGCCGCGCTTCATCCAATCCAGCGGGGCCTGATCGTAATTGTCCGCCAGTGCAACATGATTGGTCGGATATGCCGCCCAGTAGGGCGCTTCATAGTTGTAATCAAGGGTGTAATCTCCGTTCCAGCCCATATTGGGCGTGGTAATGAAATTGCCCCACAACCCCGGCGCAATATTTCCCGGTGCACTGCAACATGCCAACACGTATAAGGAGCCGTACCAGGCGCTTTGAATTTTTTTATCCGCCAGTTTCACGTAGGATCGTTGCCAGAATTTTCTCCACCACGCCAGATGCTGCTTCCATAAATGTTCCACGCCGGATGCGGATAATGAATTCAGCAATTTCAATGATGCGGCACGGTCGTTCGGCGCGTCACGATCATCCATGGCGGATAACAGTACCGTGGCGTTTGCTCCGGCTTGCAGTGTCAGTGTTACCTGCCCATGCGCAATATCCGAAGCACCGCCCAAAACACGCACCGCCAGCAGACCGCGGGGTGAACACCCGTCGAAGGGAAGGCTCTTATCACCCGGGTGAATGGCATTCCAATCCCATTGCGGTCCAACAACTTGTGCGGCAGTCGGGAAATGATTCGTCGCCGCCACGGCTGTTCCATTGACCACCAGAGAAAGGGTTTTGCCGTTATAGATCGCCGCGACATGCGACCAACGGTTCATCGGCAGCGGTTGTGAAGCGGTAACTCGCACGCGGTTAAGCATCGCCGAGAGCTTCCCGTCGATGGTGGAAAAGGCAAAGCCATAGGAAATCTGCGGTGGATTAGGCCCCGGCTGCATCCAATGCTGCCAAGTATCGCTGGTCATGGCGCTGAAAATAGCCTGCTGCCCCTTTGCCGATCTTGGATAAACCCACGCCGATACCGTAAACGCTCGCTCCGGCATGGCCAGATTCCCGCAATCCATACGCGTTGATTTGCCTTGCGGCCGCCTGGCTTGCTTTACATCGCTTAAAAAGGAAAATCGCGTTGGCAATCGCACCGCACGCGCTGCCGAGGGCATATTACCAAGCAGGCTCGGGGAAGCCGCCTTCGGCAGAACCTGCACCTTGGCAATCAGACCATGAAATATTCCCGCCGGATCACGTCCGCTGGGCTCACCGATGCGGGCATCAACCGTATCGGGTGAAACGCGCAGCCATCGGACGGCACCGGTTCGTCCGAACATTCCTTTTGCGCCGTGTGTGCCCCATCCATCTAATAAGGTGGCGTTGATGGCCAGAGGTAATTCACCGCTGTTATGCAGTTGCAGCACCAGCAGATTATCCGGATCAGCCACCCATGATCTGAAGACCAGTGCATGTCCGTCGCGCCCGACAAATTTCCCGGTAACATCTGCCGGGCCTGTGTTTTCATGCGTCAGATAGCTCGCGTTGCGCAATGCCGCAATAGACATGCTCAGGCGTCCCACCGGCATGATCCGGCCGCGCAAAACACTCCAGAAGTCATCGCGGCCGAGATAAAACTGCGGGTTATTGGGTGCTCCGCCCAGCACTGAACCCAGGCTGCCATTTCCCAGCAGCGGCCCGCCGGGCATGGTCCGTGATGGAACCCAGCCCGGTGGACGCGTCCATACGCCTCTGACCTTGGATGCCAAGGCGTTGGCGGTAGGGCCTGTTTTCGGCACTGCCGGAATTGCCGATGCAAGGCCGATTCCGCCGGCCGCATTCACGGCAAACCCCATAAACGCCAACATCCAACATGCTTGCGAAGATTTCATCATATCAGCCCCTTCCGGTGAACCGGTAAATAAATCGCGGTGGGCAACGGCAAAAAAGCCAGTCGCCTGCCGAACACTCAGGAGGCATAAAGCCTCAGCGGCATTCTACCTGACATGTCATATCCTTAAAACGTCATCCCGGCCGCCAGCTTGACTTCCGCGGAATATTGGTATACAATTAAACCAATGAGTGCAGTGTCAAAAAGTTCTGGTGTGTCGCCGCGGCTCAATGTTCTGGTGCCGGATGCCCAATTGCCTCGGGAAAACTGGCTGGCCATTGCCCGTGTCTACTCGCTGATGACCAAGCAATTGGATCGCAGTTTACGCGAAATACATCTCACCATCTCCCAGTTTGAAGTACTGATGATCCTCAGCAGTAAAGAAGGGATCTCCCAGCAGGATCTGGCGCAAAGCCTGCTGGTCACCAAGGGTAATGTGTGCACGGTTCTGGGCCGAATGGAAAAAAGCAAATGGGTTCTGCGGCGGCAGGACCCGGATGATCGCCGCGCCAATTGCCTGCATCTGACGGAAAAAGGCCGCGAGCTGGTTGAAAAGGCGGCACCGCTGGCAGCCAGAGAGGTGCGAATGCTGATGGACAGCTTATCGTTGTCTGAGCAGCGGTCGCTCCACGGTCTATTGGATCGTCTGGAGGGTTCACTGGGGCATTGGATTTAACTTTGCGTTAACAAAACGTATGTCAATCAATGAAATGATTGTGATGTTTTCTTTTTAAGGAGTTTGTCATGTCGGTTAAAGTGCACATCGTCTTTTACAGCATGTACGGCCACATCTGGAAAATGGCCGAAGCCGTTGCCGCCGGAGCGCGGGAAGCAGCCGGGGCGGATGTTAAAATTTTCCGCGTGCCGGAAACCATTCCTGCCGACATTCTCGAAAAGTACGGAGCCGCCGGCGCGCAAAAAGCTTTCGCCCATATTCCGGTTATTGCTCCCGCGCAACTCACTGAGGCGGATGCCATTATCTTCGGCACGCCGACCCGCTTTGGGAATATGGCGGCACAGATGCGGAATTTTCTGGATCAGACCGGCCAGATCTGGGCCACCGGCGGATTGATCGGCAAGGTGGGCAGTGTTTTCGCCAGCAGTGCTTCGCAGCATGGCGGGCAGGAAACCACCATCACCAGTTTCCACACCACGCTGCTGCATCATGGCATGGTCATTGTCGGTGTGCCGTACTCTGAACAGCGCCTCGTGGCCATGGATCAGGTCTCCGGTGGAACACCTTACGGTGCCACGACTCTGGCTGGTGCCAAAGGCGATCGCAATCCGAGCGAAAATGAATTGGCCATTGCCCGCTTTCAGGGTAAGCATGTCGCGCAGATCGCGGCCAGGCTGGCTGCCAAATAAATCAGCCAGGGCTGGAAGAATGTTCCCGGCGCAACGGGCCGTGAATGATTGTTCAAGCCAGCCGCCTTTTGCGCAGAGCTTCCGCGAGCAGCGGTTTTGAGTTCCGCGCTGCATCCATGCTGGTGTTGAATGGTTCCGCCTCCGCATGCAGTTGTGGTCTGCCTGGTACGCCGGAACGATGGAAGCTTTCGGCGCATTGCTCTGTGCACTGGCAAGTCCTGGCAAAGCGGGCGGGTCAGGTTCTGTTATGCTCCAGCCGTGCCGCAGAGCAGCTTGTGCGTATCGCCCGACACCCGCTGAGGTGTAACGCCGTGATAAAATGAAAAATAAGGAGACCCGCCATGTCCGTGCCGGAAAGAATTCCCGATGCCCCCATTGATTCAATGTTCATCGAGCGCTGGTCGCCCCGGGCTTTTTCAACGCGCCCACTTTCGGATCAAATGGTGCGATCTCTTTTTGAAGCTGCGCGCTGGGCTCCGTCGTGTTCCAATGAACAACCATGGCTGTTTGCGTATGCGGTCAGTGAATCCGGAAGAGCCAAAATTGCTGATCTGCTGGTAGCGCAGAATCAGGTGTGGGCGGCGAAAGCGCCGTTACTGATGGTGGTCTTCGCCCGGCGGAATTTTGCTCATAACGGCAAACCCAACGCCTGGCACAGCTTTGATGCCGGCGCGGCATGGATGAGTCTGGCCCTGCAGGCCCACAAATTGGGGCTGTTCGCTCATGCCATGGGGGGCTTTGACGTGGATCGCTCCTATGCGGCACTGGGCCTTGATAAAGAAACGCATGCCGCCATCGCCGCAATTGCGGTGGGCTATTACGGTGCTCCCGCCGAACTGCCGGCTCCGTTGCAGGCCCGCGAAGTTCCGGGGCCGCGCTCCCCAATGGCTGACAAGCTGCTTCTGATTCAGTAGCCGCCACGTCCACCCGTTCGACACACCGCCGCAGTCGCCCAATGGCCGGGACGGGTGCTCAATAATGGGTGTGAGCCGGAACTGGCCGCTGGTCTCCCACAGCTTAACGTGCCGCAATGTTGTCGAAGCCTTG
>JAJZJL010000035.1 GCA_021810145.1 Planctomycetota bacterium
AAAGACCCGGCCGGGAACTTGACGGCTCATCTAACCGCGGACTGGCATCCGCGCCGGCTTTTGTTGCCGGCAAACTTCCCCGGCACGGAAGAATTCCTGTTCCGTTTGAACTGTCAAAGCGGCCAGCTCCGGCTGGACTGCGTCGGCACAACACAGTCATTGCCATAAACCAGTGACCACCAGATGCGCTACAAGCGCCCATGACCTGGATCATGCAACCTGTATCAGTGGCCTGGTACTTTGATGCCGGAGAGGTTCGGGTTCACGGCTCATACACTTCAGGGCGTGTCCGGTTAGAATACCGGCCTGTGTTTGGCAGAGGTAGTGTTCAATCATGCTGCGTGAACTGCATATTTCCAATCTGGCCGTCATTGCCGATGCGGTCGTTGAGTTTGATGCCGGCCTGAACTGCTTTACCGGACAGACCGGGGCGGGAAAGTCGCTGGTACTGGGAGCATTGGAACTGCTGCTGGCATTGCGTTCCGGGCAAAACATGCTGCGCGCCGGCGCGGCGGAGGCCAGAATCACGGGCGTATTTGTTATTCAGAACCCGGTTATGCGCCGCCGCCTCGCGGAAATAACCGATCTGCCCCTCGCCGATGAACCGGAGATTATTCTGGTGCGGCGAATTCATGAATCCGGCCGCACCACAGCCTCCATTAACGGCCAGCCGCTCACCGGATCGATGCTCAAAAACATTGCCGAAACGCTGGTGGATATTCATGGCCAGCATGATGCGCAATATCTGCTCAAGCCGGCCAACCAGCTCGCGCTGCTTGACGACGCCGGACATTCAGGATCGCTGGCCGCGGAATTCCGCCAGTTGCATCAACAGCGGCGGGAGCTTATGACCCAGGCGCGGGAACTGACGGCTTCGCAAACCCTGCGCCGCCAGCAGATCGAACTGTATGAATTCCAGTGGCGGGAAATTGATGATGCCAACCCGCAACCGGGTGAATTGGAAGCGCTTGAAGCACGGCATCGGCTGTTAAGCAATATCGAGAAAATCAAACGTCTGGCCGGCAGTGCGTATGAAGCGCTTTATGAAGATGACGCGGCCATAATAGGCCGGCTGAAAACCGTTACCGCGGTGCTGCTGGAGGCCGCGGAACTCAATCCTGAATTTATCGCCGCCGCCGGGCAGGTCAAAGACTCCACCATCGCTCTGGATGATGCGGCGTTCACGCTTCGCCGCACACTGGATCGCCTGGAACTCGACCCGGAGGAATTGGCCGCGGTAACGGATCGGCTCAATGGTCTGAATCGGTTGATCAGCAAATATTGCGGCCTTGGCGGCGGACTCGATGAGTTGCTGCAATATCAGGAAAATATCAAGGCCCAGCTCGCGGAACTGAAATCCGCCGATCAAAACTCCGCTGATTGCGATGCGCGCATCGTGGAACTGGAAAAGCGGTTATCCACCCTCGGCGGCAAGCTTTCACAAAGTCGTCGCAAGGCGGCCGAGATGGTTTTGCCCGGTGTACACCGGCAATTGGCGGATTTGGGCATGAAAGAGGCCCGTTTCCATATTGAATTTCTGGCAGCCTCTCCGGCCCCCGGAGCGGAGGGTACCCCCGATGATCCATTTGGTTCGCCCAGCGGTTTGGAAACCGTGGAATTTATGCTGGCACCCAACCCGGGGCAGCCGGCGCGGCCGCTGCGCAAAATAGCCAGCGGGGGCGAATTATCGCGGGTCATGCTGGCGATCAAATCCATTCTGGCCGCGTCGGATCGGGTCAGCGTGCTGGTGTTTGATGAAATTGACGCCAACGTGGGGGGACGCATGGGAACCATCATCGGCGAAAAATTGCGCGACATTGCCGGGCGGCATCAGGTGCTGTGCATTACCCATTTACCGCAGATAGCGGCCTATGCGGATCGACACATCAGCATACGTAAAATGGTACACCAGGGTGAAAGCTTTACCTCCGTCAGCACGCTGGCGGGTCAGGAACGCATTGCGGAACTGGCGGAAATGATTACCGGCAAGAACATCACGCCGACATCCCTGGCGCAGGCGCAGGAACTTCTGGCAATGGCGGAACGCAAAAGCGCCGGATCCAAACCGCCTGAACCGCCGGCCCCGGCAGCACGCGGCAAGAACAAATCCGCGGTAAAATCCCGAAAACACATTGCGGAGTAATAAACTGAAATCCACCACCGATTATCCCGAATGGGAAGAATCCGACGCCGCGAGCATGGCTCCGCAGAATCTCCAGCCGCCACTGTCGCAAAAGCCGGATCGACGGTTGGACTTTGTCGGCCAAAACCCGACCGCCGCGCTGGTATTAAAACTGGCCAGTCCCGCGATTGCCGAGCAGGTGCTCGGTGCCGTGATCGGCCTGACCGATACGGTGATCGCCGGGCATCTGCCGGGCACGGCCAATACCATTGCCGCCGCCGCGGCCGCGGTGGGCATCATGACCTATCTGCAATGGTTTGCGGGTTTAATGACGGCGGCGTTGGGCGTCGGGGCGACGGCCATTGTGGCGCGGGCTTTCGGCTCGCGCCGTGTGCGCATGGCCCAGAGGGTCGCCGGCACTTCCGTTGGTGCGGCATTTATCGCCAGCACCATGCTGTCGGTGCTGCTGTATATTTTCGCCCGGCAGATTTCCTATGGCTGCGGCCTCAGCGGGCTTTCGGCTCATTTCGCCGAGCAATATCTGAAAATTATGGTTATCACCATCAGTCTGCAGACGTCAGCGCAAATCGGCATGGCGTGCATTCGCGGGGCGGGAGATACCGTTCGCCCGATGGCCATCATGTTCATGGTCACGCTGGTGAATCTGGTGGCGTCCGGAGCGTTTACCTATGGATGGTTTGGCCTGCCGGCATGGGGCATTCGCGGCGATGCGTTCGGCACCCTGCTGGCCTATCTTACCGGCGGCATCTGTGCTTCGGTGGTTTTATTTACCGGGCTAAGCCCCATTAAGCTGCGCCTGCGGCATTTGAAAATCATACCGCATATTCTCACGCGGGTGCTGAAAATCGGCATTCCAAGCTGGGTGGAGGGAGTGCTGCTGTGGGGCGGGCAATTTCTGATTGTGGTTTTTGTCATCAATTCACGAAATGATCCCAACGGCTACCTGCTGGCGGCCCACAACGCCGTTTTGCGCATTGAGTCGATTTCCTTTCTGCCCGGCTTCGGTTTTGGCATTGCCGCATCCACGCTGGTGGGGCAATATCTGGGCGCTGGCAAACCGGATGCCGCGCGGCAGGCCGGCAAAATCGCCAATATGCTGGCACTGATTACCATGACCGTGCTGGCGTTGCCGATGATCTTCTGTCCCGGTTTTATGCTTTCGCTGATTGTCAATTCACCGCCGGTAATCAAGGCGGGCTATTGGCCGCTGGTTATCGCGGGCCTGGCCCAGCCGGGTTTTGCGCTGGCCATTGTTCTCTCCGGCGCGCTGAAAGGGGCCGGTGAAACCGTTCTGCCGATGATCTGCACGGTTTCAGGTATTCTCGTGGTACGTTGGGCGGTGCTGGCCATAGCCCTGTATTGGCTTGTTTTGCACGGCATTGACCATGAACATCTGCTGGCGGTGTGGGTGGCAATCTGGATTGACCTGAATTACCGGGGAATATTTAACGCCATCGTATTTATGCGCGGACGCTGGCAGAGCAAAAAAATATGATCCACGCGCGCTGGAATTCAATACCGCTGATCGCGGCGGGAAAAGCGGGATATTCCCGGCACCGCCGGGTTACTGCGGCGGAACCACGCGCCGGGGCACGGCGATATTCATGTGACTGCTGATCTGCGAGGGGTCCAACTGCACAGAATCAAAATCCGGATTGCCCTGCCCGGACCAGACCCAGATGTTATCGGTATCCAATGATGAAACCCAGAAGCTGAAATGGCCCCTGGTGTTCACCCGGTAATAGTGCCGGGTGAAGGTGCTGCCCGGGGGCCCGACCGATAATTCCGCGCCGGCGGCTGGAAAACTCGTGCCCTGCCAGGTGGCCATGCCCGCAACGTGCGTACAGCAGGGCAATGCGCCGCAAAGTGCCAGAAAGGCCAGAGCGCCAAACATGCGGGACACCTGTTTGCTATTCATGATAAACTCCGGAAGAACGCCTATTGCCTTCCGCCGATATCCGGACGCAACTGCATGCCCGGGAAGTGAATCCTGCCCGCGGCCGCATACGCCTTGTCACGGGCATCGCGAAGATCCTCACCCAGGGCGCATACGCCCAGCACGCGGCCGCCGCTGGTAACCAGTTGGCCGTCTTTCATCGTTGTACCGGCGTGAAATACCTGAACATCCGGCATGCCCGCCGCTTCTTGAATTCCTGTAATCGGCACGCCGCGCACGACCTGATCGTCCGGCTTCCAGCCGTAGCCTTCGCTGGCCAGCACCACACAAACGGCGGTTTGCGGCTTCCAGCGCAGCGTGATGCCGTCAAGCTTGCCGTCAATACATGCCAGCATGACTTCCACGAGGTCGGTTTCCAGCCGCATCAGCAGCGGCTGCGCTTCAGGGTCGCCAAAACGGCAGTTGAATTCGAGCGTTTTGGGGCCGCCGGCGGTCAGCATCAGTCCAATGTAAAGTATGCCGCAATAATCGATTTCATTGCGTTTAAGCGTATCCAGCAGCGGGACGATGATTTCCCGCTCGGCGCGAGTGAGCAGTTCATCGGTCAGCAACGGTGCCGGGCTGAAGGCACCCATGCCGCCGGTATTCGGTCCGGTATCATTTTCGCCGATGCGTTTATGGTCCTGCGCGGCTTCCATCATGTACGCGCTTTGGCCGTCCACAAAGGCCAGCAGCGAAATTTCCGCACCATCGAGGCGTTCTTCAATGACCACGGTTTGTCCGGCGGGACCGAAGATTTTTTTCTCCATCATGTCACGCACGGCATCCATGGCTTCCACGGGATCGCGGCAGACGATCACGCCTTTGCCACGCGCCAGGCCGGCGGCTTTGACCACCAGCGGTTCGGTGCGTGTTTCCACATACGCCAAAGCGGATCGCATATTATTGAAGCTGCGGCCTTCCGCGGTGGGGATCAGAGCTTCGCGCATAATCTTTTTGGAAAAGCTTTTATCCGCCTCAAGCTGTGCCGCGGCGCGGCGCGGGCCAAATGCGCGAATTTTCTTTTCTGCCAGCGCATCAACCAGCCCCAGTGCCAGCGGATCTTCCGGTCCAACCACCACCAGATCAACCGCTCGGTCAACCGCCAGCTTGACCAGATCGGCAATGGCATCGGATTTGATGGGAATTAATTCCCCCAGACTGGCCATTCCGGGGTTTCCGGGGGCGATTAACAGCGTATCGCACAGTGGACTGGATTTTATTTTCCAGGCCAGGGCGTGTTCACGCCCGCCGGAACCAATCAGTAGTATCTTCATCGTAATATCAAGCCTGACAGGAAAATAGGATCAGGGCATACGGCCGGCCTTGGCAATACTGGCGCGCCCGCGTGCATCAAGCCGGTTTAAGCATTCCGGCCTCGCGCGCGTACTGGAATACGCCGCCGGCTTCAATAATAGGTTTCACATCGCCGAGGGGTTTAAGCTGGTGGGTGGTATTTCTCGTTACATTGGTCACCAGGCAGTTATCAATATCGACAATCAATTCATCTCCGGTTTGGGTTTTTTCCACCAACCGCTCGACGGTTTCGCACGGCACAAGATAACCGCCGTTTACACAATTACGAAAGAATATGCGCGCGTAAAATTCCGCCAGCACCACCCGGGCACCAGCTTCCGCAATGGCAAGCGGGGCATGTTCACGCGACGAACCACAACCGAAGTTTTTTCCGCCCAGCACAATGGCGTAATCGGATTTGAACTCATTGGGGCGCACAAAGCGCGTATTGCCGCCAGGCAGACCGCTTTGGCCCGCCGGCACGCCATCCATTGCATACATCCCGAAGTACTTGCGTTCTTCGGGATCCGATGGGTTATAGCTGAGAAACTTGGCCGGGATAATTTGATCCGTGTCAATATTATCGCCAAGTACAAAGACTTTTCCGCGAATGATCGTCTGCATAACATAATTCCGGTAAGCAGGGATTACTGCTGGTGATGCCGTGCCTTCCATTTGGCATGACGTTTCTTACTGCCGATCTTACGGCGGCGACGTGGTTTTGGCATAATCACACTCCTTCAATATCCAATACTCGTTTGGCAACTTCGGCCAAGCACTATAAAGTATGGGATTATGGCCCTGCGGTCAAACCGTTTCGACATGAAATCCGGGGCAACCCGCCGGCGCATGGCGCAAAGCAGGTGGAAGTGCCTGCTGGACGTAAAACGCCTTTGCGGGAATTCAATAGCCGGAGCATGATCGTAAAGCACCGGGATTCAGATGAGGGAGCGAGTCAATTATGACGCAACGAAAAATTGGGAAAACGGCCGGATCAGCACCAAATGCGGGCCAATTAATCATGTCGCCGGCCGGCGTTGGGCTGATTATTGCGAGACAACTGGAACATCCACCCCTGTTTGGCGCGTTGTCTACCACGCAATCAAGAAATATATCCCGCGTGCGGATGGTGGTGGTGCGCGATTTTGATATTCGGACCATGACCCTGCACTCCAGCGCCGATGCTCGAAGTGCCAAAGTCGCACAGCTTCAGGCAAATCTGAGAAATGAGATTTGCCTCTGGTTGCCGGAACTCGCAACGCAACTGCGGCTGCTGGCATCCTGGCACGTTATCACGCGGGAGGTGGCTGAGCATTCCAAACGTGATTTTGTTATCCGGCATAAGCTGTGGCAGCGGCTTGGACCGGAATTACGCCATTTATTTACCGGTGGCCAACCGGGACGTCCGGTGGCCATGTACCGGCGTGCGCCGGCAGTTGCCCCCCTGCCGGATGACGACCCGGCGGCGCATTTTGCGGTACTGGTGGGGCGGATTGTGGCCATTGATGCGCTGTATCTGGCGGAAGCAAACCATCAGCGTTATCGCCACCGCCGCATCGCGGACCGATGGGAAACATTAAAAATCAACCCGTAAGTTACCGGATTATGGATCCTCCCATTGACCATGGTGGCGGGTATTGGCTGCGGGCGACCGGGGGGTAATAAGCCTGAGCACTCATGGCCAATCATAAAATTCTCATGATCCGATTTTCCCTCTCATGGGCAGACATTACAGATCAGGCCTGCAAGTTCCAACGACTTAAGCGGCTCAGTGCCACTTGCGGATCAACGCATTCGGCCTGGCCGATTGATAAACTCGGGCCATGAACGCATGAAAACTTTTCAGCAAAAAGCACGCGATGATTTGCCCTGCCGGGGTTACGTAAAGCGGAGCCTGTGACTGCTTCTGCAACATCCAAACGATCGGTTGCGAACACAATCAGGCGATGCGCAATAAATAGTGAATAAAAAGGATTGGACTGCCCCGGCGCGCACGGGGTAAACTCTCTAAGCGGACTGCGCGGATACGGGGGGGCGTCAACGAGTCCCGGCGCGCCGGGAAACAACGAGCAACGATTCGCGGCACACGGGACAGGTGCTGAATCTAGTGATTAATACTGAATCTACTGACCAATACTGCACATACTGGCCAGCCACTGTAATGGTGCCTTCGTGGCGACAAACCTTTTTATTCACAAAGAGGCCGAAAGAAATTACCAACCGCAAAAGAAGCAAAAGAACGCAAAGAATTGTTCAGGTAATTAAATACTCTTCGTGTCTTTGTGTCGTTGTGGTGGAAAGCGTTTTTTGTTCACAAGGAGGGAGCAGAGGGCGACTCGGCGAGCAACGACCAACGAACAACGAACAACGAGCAACGGCACGCGGGGACAGGTACTGAAAATACTGTCCAATACTGCATATACTGACCAATGCTGATCAATACTGGCCAATACTGTTAACGTGCCGTTGTGGTGCAAACCCCTATTGCAAGATGCTAAATGCCCAGTGCTCAATGCACCCAAGCTGATTAATCCCGGCAATCTGTGGACAAGGACGTCTTCGTGGCATTAGGCCTTGGGGCTGGAAGGCCTTTTTGTTTTACAAGGAGGAAGCCGAGGGTGCCACAATGAATCCCGGCGCGGAGGCGATCTGCGATGGTGAGTTGGATTAGCTTCCTGGCAGGATGGGATGGACCGCCCCGGCGCGCACGGGGTAAACTCTCTAAGCGGACTGCGCGGATACGGGGGGCAACCGTCAACTATCAACGAATCCCGGCGCGCCGGGAAGCAACGAGCAAATTGGTTTTGGGTGCGGCGCGTACATGCGATGCCGAGCCGGATTGAGATATGGATTTGACTGATGGTGCCGGTAACGGCAGAGTTAGAAAGCCAAGGATCAGGGTCACAAAGGCCTTGCGGAACCTGTCACAGGCCCCGCAAAGCGCCTTGAAGACCAACGGGCTTGCTGATTTCGGGGCACGGGCTGAGCTTGTCCGGCGAATCGCCGGGCCGCACAGCGCGATTTTCCCAGGCCTCTTCGGGAGTTTGGTACGATTTTTTCTTGACTCCCCAACCGACGAAATCGTATCATAACGGTGAATTCATTTGTTGACCGGTGGTTCAGAACTTCCTTGGGGATGCGGTAATGGTGCGATATGAACTGGAGACCCCCAGCTTTTACCGTCGCTTGACCGCGTGGCTGGTCGACTGCGGCATACTGGTTTTGCTGGGGACGGCGATAACTTTGTGGTCTTTTAATGTCACTGCGTTTAACCACGAATCACTATTGGCGCTACAAGCAACACCAGACGATAAGGATGTTGGTTTGGCCATCGCATGGGTGCAGGTCTGTTACTTCGGGCTTTTCCACAGCCTGATGGGCCGTACACCCGGCAAGGCAATGTTGTTTTTACGGGTGGTGGATGCAAACGGGTATACGCCAAGCTTTGGCCAGATATTCCTGCGTAGTATTCTCTATCCCGGTCTGTTTATTATTCCAGAGCTGGCACTGCGGTATTTATCGGATTACATTAATCCTGTGGTGGCAGTAATCGGACTGGCCCTGATGATTCTGTGGGCAATACTGGATTTTATTATGACACCCATTGACTTTAAGGCCCAGCGATCGCTACATGACCTTCTCGCCAACACTCGCGTGGTGGTGGACTAAGCTATGGATGCTGAAATCTGCACAGCGTGTGGCCGAGATATTCCAATCAACGAGCCATTGACGGTTCGAGATGGGCGTGTAATTTGCGCCTACTGTGCACTGGCTGAATCTGACGCCTCGGCACCGGCGAAGCCGCCACATACGCCCCCGTTGGCGAAACGAAAATCAAAACCGCCGGTTGCGCTGCCACACTCCTCTCCCAGATTCCGGCCGTTCCGACAGTCGCCGGGGCCGGTTGCCCCGCTTCCCGTGTTATGGATCGGCATCTATCTTACCGGACTGGTCGCGGCGATCATGGTAGTCAACCATGCTCATAACCACGATTTCGGCCGAATGATAACCCGCGTTTCGCAGGGTGCCATCGCGCGGGCCGGGCCTTGCCAGATCAGCGTCAGGCAGTGCATTTTGGAGTCGCTCGTCATGGTCTCTAATGGAAGTGCGGAGCGAATCATTGTTGTCGTGCGGGTGCACAACTCTTCCAGTTCTAAGGCCATAACCTATAAAACTTGGCGCCCCCAGGAGGCTGAAACCGGGGCTCCCCCGCAATTGGGCTATCACCGCGAAGGAAGCCGATCGTGGTACAGCGAATTTCGGACTGCTTTTTGGGGACATCCAGCAAGCGGGAGCGTCAACAGATTGTTGGCTGCAAATTACAGCCCCATTCCCGGATTCACTTGGCGGGTTTGCACCGTGCCCCCCGGCGGAACGGTGTACGACATATTGCAGTTTGCGGCACAAAACACGGTGACCGGCCCATTGACACTGTCACTGCCAATGAGCCACCTGGGCCAGCCCGGGGTGGTGCTGTGCCCAATACACCCCACTGTTGAATTCGGCTTTTCCCCATACAAATACGCCATGCGGAATCGGCCGGTTATCGGCAATTTCCCTCTAGATCAGCTCGCCAAGGTTCCTCCCCAGACCCCCGTCGCACCGATAACTGATGCGGTAATTCCAAATCTCAATCACGCCGGCCAATCCGGCGGCGTTACCGCGAATGTTCCTTCCAGCGGTGCGCCACACCTTACCGTAACTCCCGCGAACCCCGCGACGCTGTTTAATCAAACTGGGCTGAGGAATGCCGGCAGGCGGCCCGACCTGCCAACATCGTCAGTCATGTTCTGGCACGCCACGGTCGACCCGCCGAAGAAGCCTCTCAGGATCGACGCGCGCGGCCACGCCGTTATCCCATTTCATCTGCAGAATGTGGCGTGCTGCCCGCAAGGAAGTTATCTCGGCGGTCAAACATGGTTTGAGGGACGCTTTCTGCATTTCTATGCCATTAACCTGCAAACTGGCGGTGCCCGCCTGGCTCTGTCAACGCCCGCGGCTACAGTGGTGCAAGCCCGGATGAGCCCCGGCTCGAGTTTCATCGCGGCAGTGGAACAACCCTACGAACCCACGAGCAATGGCCCAAACCTGCCCGGCTCGACAAAACAGATAATGGCTCTCTGGTCCTCCAGCACCGGGCGAATGCTGTGGCACGAGAGTTTCGCCCGGGTCTGTCCCTATAAACTCATCGGCTTTGCGGCCAAATCCCGCCTGGTAATTGAAAGCACCGATAATCGGATCGTTACCCGGCTTTATGTCCTCGATAACCGGTCGGGCAAGGTGGCGCGCACATGGATAAGTAAATCCGTCCACCAGAACACGCCGCTGCAAATCAGCCCGGGGGGAAAATACCTTGCTGCCTTTTCGCACGGAATTTTGCGTCTCTGGGATATCACGAAGGGCAAATTGGTTGGCGAAAGCAGGGTAACACTGCCGCGGGAGTTCAGGTCGCAGACTGGCCGGTTGGCGTTTTCACCCGGTGGCTCCGGGATTGCGGCGGAAATCTCCGGGTACAGCTTCCCCCAACGCGTTGACTACCTGCTTAAATGGAACGCCAGGAACGGCAGCTTAGCCGCCCAAGCGGAGTTTCATCCCGCTTATTCCGAATTTGAGCGGGTGCCGGCAGCCGGCAGTTTTGGTTGCTTAAGCGGTAACGGCGGGTGGCAGATCGGACTGGATATGGTCGATCTGGAATCCGGACGGCTGTATCATCGCTTTCCAAATCCGGCGCGGGGACACCGGGACGTCGATTATCAGAATATGCTGGCGTGGATGCCGGACACGTCGCAGTTGGTATGCGCCGCGTCAGCAGGTTCAGAGTGGGGGTACACGGTCTTGCACGCCGGCCACAGCGTTCTCGCGAGGGAACTGGCAAGCGTGCAAAAGGGTGAAAGTCACGACGACTGGAAACTCGGGCCTCTGAAAAAGGCCAATCTGAAGCGCTGCGCCGAAATTACCCTTCCCAACGCCATTCCGGCACACTGGTCGGTTAAGATCAATGAGCCGCGGATTTCCACTACTGCAGTACCGGCACGCATTATCCCCACCCGGTTATTGACGTCCCAACAGGGAGGCCCCGGACATCGCCTGCAATTTGACTCAATTCACTTTGCCGGGGCGCACAGCAACATTGCGATTGTGGCGTATCGGCAATTTTCCGTGGGGGGAATGTCCCAACCAACGGCGTTTTGGCTTGATCGCATTGATCTGCGATCCGGGGCGATACTGGGAAGTTTCGAATCCCCCACACCGGGTGCCAAGATTCTCGATCTCGGCGCGGACGGTAAAACCATGCTCCTTTGCACGCGTGATACGGTGGATGTTTATCGCTGGCCGGAGCGAGGAACCGCCGTGAAAGCCGTGGCTTGGCACGTTGCGTTAAAGCCAATGGGAAATGTCCCGGTAAATATTCTCTACGGCCGCCTGCTTCCGGCTGATCAGGCAATGACGATGACCACGCGCGGGACGGTTGTGATCTGGTCGGTTTCCGGTTGCCGGGCGGAATGCACCTTTTCGGCCCTTACCTATCCTGAACCCGTGATGGACGCCGCAAGAAAGCTCCTGGCATTTGCCGCGATTGACGGAATCTATCTCATCAACATCGGGTCGGGTAAACTCATCGGCCCGTTACCAGGGCCGCCCGCATTGGTCGGCCCGCTCGCATTCTCACCGGACGCCGGCCATCTGGCTATGTTGGTGGGTGAGGCTCAACTGGCGGTGTGGAATTTACACCGCGGTAAATACATGGGCCGCTTCAGTTCACCACGGCAACCGCCGGATAAGCCGGGCACCAGAAATTCTGAAATATGGCGTGGTGCCCCGCTGCAATGGCTTGGGAACCGGTTCCTGGAAATGAACGGAACCGTTTTTGACTGGCCGCAGCGCCATGCGATCTGGCGATTGCAAACTCCCACCGCGTATTATTCCCCTTCCGGCATCACGCGGTCATTTGATCAGCGATGCTGGACTCTGGAGCTGGCGGGAAACCGCTGGGACCTGGTGGGTGTGCGACTACCGACGCCAAAGATGGTGAAGGCCGCGGCCGTCCGCGGTCCAAAAATGCCGCTGAAACCGGGCGACGCAATATCCGTCGAAGTTGTTCCCGGAAATTTTTTGGGGCTTTCCGGCAGATATAAACAAGCGGCAATCCGGCAATTACGGCTTGAGGGATTCCGGTTGGGGACGCAACAGAATTTGGTCATGACCATTTCCTGCCGTGCCAGCAAGCCGCTAAGCGAAGAATTCGGCTATGGATTGTTCGGGAATCTGCATCCATTTATGCTCACGGCAACGGGAAGAGTGATCAACTGGGTTGTCGAGAAATCCGGAAAGACGCTTTGGAGCCAATCGAGGCAGATTGGCCCGACTATTCCACCATTCTTGTCGGCGGCGGCCAGTAAAAATCCTCAGCAGTACGTGGACCGTTACAACAACCGCTTATTCACCGAACAGGTCACCTCGCCGAACATGCCAACCCATATCTTTGCCGACACCCTGACGTCTGCCAATGTTTCGGTGATCGGACCGCGGGGGCTTGCAACGCCAAACAGACCACGGTGGGTTGCCCTGCCGGGATTACGCAAAGCGCCTTGAAGACCAACGGGCTTGCTGATTTCGGGGCATTGTCGATAATTCAACTTGCCGAAACGGCATTGAGTCACGCCGCCATGTCAGCCCCGTGCCGCCGTGGCAACGCCGGGGCGGAGAAATTAAGGCGTCGCGGTCTATGCGGGTGAAGGGACCTGCGGCTGCCGCGTTTGGCTATATTGGAGCAACCACGAGGTGGCGGCTGTGCATCGGGCTGCGGTAGAATAAGGGCGGTTGTTTTATGGCTTTACCCAATAAACCTTTACCGGTGCTGCGGTTCGCCGGTATTATCGCGGGTAATAACGCGATGCTCGCCGCGGCACGACAACATCTTTCGCAATGGTACGGCCCGATTGATGATGAAACTCAAGTCATACCATTTAACTTTACCGCCTATTATGAAGATCAGATGGGCACGGGCCTGCTGCGGCAGTGGGTGCGGTTTACCACGCTGTGCGAGCCGCAGTCGCTTGCCAAATGCAAGCTGGAAACCAATATGGCGGAGGTCCTTCTGGCGGGGCAATTCCCGGGCGCTGTTGCGCGCCCCATTAATATCGATCCGGGCTATGTATCGCGCACCAAAGTCATTCTGGCAACAACCAAAGATCATAGCCATCGGGTATATCTTGGCGACGGCATTTTCGCGGAGGTAACCCTGCACTGGACCGCGACCGGCTGGGCACCGTGGCCGTGGACGTATGCGGACTATCGCACGCCGGCCGCACAGGCGTTTTTCATGCGGTGCCGCGAAGCGTATGTAAAACAACTGCCCGCGGCGGCCGGCGCGCTGTAAACGCAGAGGTAAATGTTGCCGGCGGCTCATGCGGGTTTATTGAGGTTCATGGATGCTCCAAATTGCTCTGGGACTTTTTTTCAGCAGCCTGGTGCTTTGTGCGCTGGGCACCGCATTGGTGCGGCGCTATTCAGCGCACATCGGGCTGATTGATCAGCCGGGATTGCGCAAGGTGCATCAAACCCCCATCGCCCGCAGCGGCGGCATCGCCATATTCTGGGCGATCGCCATTCCATTGCTTATCGGAATTGCCGCAGCCGGACTATTTACCCGCCAGCCGCTGGAACATTTGCTGCCGCAATCCGTGCGGATGTATCTGCCGGGGCTGGCAGCACATCGGCTTCTGGCGTTGTGGCTGCTGATCTGCACGCTGGGCATTCATGTAGTGGGGCTGATGGATGATCGCAAGGCCATGGCGGCAATGCCCAAGCTGGTGTGGCAACTGCTGATTGCCGCGGCGCTGGTGGGCGGCGGAGAATGTATTGAGACCGGAGGGTTCCGGGTGCTGACATTTCTGGATCACATGTTTCCCGGCGGAGCACTGGTTTCAGCCGCGGCCAGCGTGGTGTGGATTGTCGTGCTGACCAATGCGTTTAATTTCATGGACAACATGGACGGACTTTCCGCGGGCGTGGCCGCGATCTGCGGAGCACTTTTTTTTATCGCCGCGCTGCAGACGCACCAGTGGTTTATCTGCGGCCTGCTGCTGTTGTACGTGGGGGCGGCGACGGGATTTCTGTTTCACAATTTTCCGCCGGCAAAAATATTTATGGGGGACGGCGGCAGCATGGTGCTGGGCTTTTTCCTTTCGGCCTTGACCATTCGCACAACTTTTTACGCGGGCCATGGCCGATGGTATGCGGTGCTCATGCCGCTGCTGGTGGCCGCGGTCCCCTTGTACGATTTTATCGTGGTTTGCCTGCTGCGGCTCCATCGAGGGCGCAGCCCATTTCTTGGAGATACGAATCATTTTTCGCATCGGCTTACGCGCCACGGCTTTTCCAAGCGCGGCGCGGTGCTGGTGATTTATGCCGTCACCCTGGCCAGCGGGTTGTCCGCGCCACTGCTGGCGAAGGCAAATGGCTTTGAGGCCGCGCTGATTGGCGCGCAGTGTTTGAGCATATTAACCATCGTGGGAATACTCGAACGCCTGGGAGACCATGTGCAATGAATGAATCCCGGCGCAACACCATAGCTTGGCTGGCCCTGACGGGATTGCTGGTGATCATGTGCGTTCGCATGACCATTCCCGAACCGATTGGTGACGGCGTATGGAGTTCGACGGTTGCTTTCCTGCGCGTCGGGGCCTCAAGCGTGGGGAACCTCACCGGGCCGGCGGAAGTCATGGGGCTGGCACTTCTGACACTGCTGGCGTGCGGCGCAGCGATGCTGGCGGCAGGCCGCATATCCGCTGGAAAATGGTTGCAGCTTGGCATCATTGCGGCCGTACTTCTGGCGGCGATTGCGGGTATTTTCAGCGCGGCAAACCGATTCGCCGCCCTGGTGGGCGTATTTGATCTGGGCATGGCGATGTTGGCAGGCTGGAGCACGCAGATTTTATGCCCCACATGGCGCCGGCGACGCCTGGTTATTGCCGTGCTGATGGGTTTATTATTCGCCGTAACGCTCAAGGGCATCTATCAACGGTACGTGGAAATTCCGCAGACCATTGCTTATTTCCAGAAACATCAGCAGCAATGGTTGGAGAAATCCGGCGTGCATGGCAACACGACGGAGGTAAAATTATTTATCAGCCGGCTCAAAAGCGGTGAAGTCAGCGGGTTCGGAATCTTAAGCGACGGTTTTGCCGAAACGTTAATCCCACTGCTGCTGGTGGCTCTGGCTCTGGCCGCGGCGGGATTGTTAACCAAAGAGCCTCAGACCGATTCGACGCATAAACCAAAAGCCGGGAAAGCCGCCGCGATGAAACCGGGCCGGCCGGGAGAGGTGAATTTACCGGATCATCTGGTGTTGGGCGGGGTTCTGCTGCTGGTTTCGCTGGCGGGCGTTGCGGTACTGATATTTACCGGCAGCAAGGGAGGGGCGGCGAGCTTTGCCATGTGCGCGATTTTTCTGACATGGGCATGGTGGAAGCGAAAGTGGCTCTCAGAGCATCGGAGCATGGCCATCGGCGCAGCACTGGTTGCGGGAGGAATCGGAACGCTGGCCCTGCTGGCGTACGGATTTTCCCATCATGGCCTGCCCACCAAAGATTTGCTGTATCGTTGGGACTACTGGACCGGCGCGGAAGGTATGATTCAAAGCCATCCTGTGACCGGTGTTGGCTTGAATAATTTTGGTTACTACTATACGCAATACAAGCCGCCGAGCGCCCCGGAAGATGTGAAAGATCCGCATAACATGTTCATTCGCATTGCCGCGGAAGCGGGCGTGCCCGCCGCACTGGGCTTTGTGATATTGGTGTTATGGGGATTTCTTAATGCCGTAAGGGCGCAAAAACCTTTTTCTGAACAAGAAGATCAACGCCCCCTGCCCGCAGCGGCCTTGATTATCTTCGCGCTGGTGTGGTGGGCCGGGAGGCTAGCCTTGAATCACCCGGGATTTGGTGCCCGAGGCGTCGCGACGTATCAATTGGCACTGACAGTGTTATACGGGGGAGCCGCGGTCGGTGGCATGCTGCTGACCAATCGCCTGTTGCGGGTAATTAACCCGCGATATTCCACCATCATCACTCATGCGGCCGTGCTTGGTGCGGCGGGAATGGTCCTGTATGATCAAATTAACATGGCCCTGGCCACCGGCCCGGCGGCCATGTTTTTCTGGATTATTCTGGGCGCTTTTGCGGCCCGCAATCCGGATAATCACCACGCGGAGCAAAGCTCCTCAACCGCATCGGCAAATACAGCTCGTTCCCCCGGGGGAATACTGGCCGGTGGAACATTGTGCGCTTCGGCCATTGTTCTGGCTGTCGTGATCTGGATACCAACCATGCGCGGAACATTGCCGTGGGATCCGTCGCGATATCGTGATGCGTTTAAACAAGCGGTACGCACACATGATTGGCCGGCGGCGCTTAAAGCGGCCGATGCCGTCCTGGCCCGCGACACGCGATCACAAGGATGGCTGCAGCGGAAAATCGGCGTGGAGATGCAATTGGGCCAAAATGCGCGAGCCGATGTGCTGAAATTATTATCCATTAATCGTACCGATGCCCGGGTGCGCCTGCCCTATGCCCAGACGCCCCGCTCGGGCCTGACGGTGGCGGAACGGATTGCACAATTAAAGCTGGCCTTGAAACTGAATGGCGCACTGGCGAAAAGTGAAATCCAACGCTTATCCCCGCAGGAGGTGGCGAAGATTCACGCAGAAATCAGAAAATTGCACGCGGAATTACCCGTCCATTAAGTGATCCGGCGGTATATCGCATCAAGCGCCCGGTTGTGCATGGCAACATCGCCGGATGACTGAATGATCGTTCCGTTTCACGCGCGGCCGGTGTTGATGCAGGTGCGTGTGCGGTACCACACAAGCAGATATTCCTTCGCGGCAATGGATGGAGATTGCCGCATATCAGTCATTGGCCTGTCGCCTATTTGTCCGTACCCGCGCGGTACATTTCTTCCGTATTTTCAGCATGTTGTCGGGCCAGTTCCACATAGTGCTTATTGTTGTATCGCATGTCTTCCAGTTCCGCCTCCCGTACCGGCCGAACGACTTTCGCCGGCACACCCATAACAGTCTGCCCATCGGGAATAACCATGCCCGGTGACACCACCGCGCCGGCGGCCACGATGCAATTTTTTCCCACCACCGCGCCGCCGAGGATCACCGCTTTCATCCCGATCAGCGTGCCAGCACCCACACTGGCGCAATGCACCACAGCACCGTGGCCAATTGTTACGTTGTCCCCAATGACCAGCGGTTGGCCATAATCACAATGCAGAACCGAATTTTCCTGCACATTTACGCGATCGCCAAGGGTAATGGGCGCCACATCACCACGAATCGTAACGCCGAACCAGATGCTGCAATCTGATCCCAGTGTCACATCGCCGCAAATCACCGCATTGGTGGCCTGCCAATGCTGGTCCACACGTTGCATCCGGGCATTACTGATATATTTGCTCATGGACGTATTATGCCCAGAAGTTGCGTCTTATAAAAGTCAGCGCCGCGCCACATATTCGCAAGTGCGAATTGAATGGGCTTTCCGCATATAAAAAGCCGCAAATCCGACGGAAAAAAAATCGCAAAAAAAATCTTCCGTTTACGCGTTTAAATTGCTATAATCATGGAAACCAAGTGTGGTTGCCTGTCGTATGTGATCTTGAAGTGATCGCCGGCAGCAGGCTCCGGCATGGGATTCGGAGCCACCAAGGCTGGCGAAACGGTCGAAGCCGACAATCTGCGGGGTCCGCAACATCGGTTGTATTGGAGGGACTTCGGTTCCGGAAAGAGAAACGTTGAAGTTGGTGAGTAAAAATTAGATTGTGAAATAAAGATACAAAGTTTATATGTCTGATTTGGGTGATGGCGGGAATGATACATTCCGCACGACTCAAGATGTTCTGAAGAATGGTAATCGTAGGGAAACAGGATGTTTCCACGAATTTTAATGAGGTAAGGCAAATGAAAAGCCAAAAGGAATCCACCATGAGTGTTCATCACAAGAAACCGCGCAGTGCGGGTATCTCCGTGTTGGTTTATGATCGTCCTCTGCACCCGGAATTAATTTCCGCCGATATTCGCCGCGCGCGGGCTGTGGGCGAATTTGATGTCAACATCTGGCTGCTGAACAACGGCGGTCACATGCTGACCATTACCGGCCCGCACACCATTTGTGAACTTTGCTGTTTCCCCAACAAATCTCTTCCGGAACGCGGTCTGCTGGAACGCATTCCCTGCAAGGGCGACAAACTTTATGACGTCGCGCTGGGCGAAACGCATCACTATTACCTGGCAATTAATGAAGAGCACGTTACCGACACGCTCTTTGAAAATTCGGTCGCCGAATTACTCCGCATTGCCGAGGAACAAAATGGCGTGGTCTCGCACCGCAAAAATGAGCAGGGCGAAACGGTCGGTTTGTCGGTAGTCGTCACGCAATTGCACCGCCGGGCCGTACATATTGAAGGTTTCCATCTTTTGAATGACGCCCATGTGCTGGTTCGCACGCAGTCGGTTGTGGAACCCACGCGATAATCGCTTGCGTGGCGGCAACTTGAAATCTGCAATGCCGCGCCTGAGATGCGCGCGAATTTGACGCGTCATGGATCATTGTTCAGATATAAAAAATGGCATTGACATGTAACATGTCAATGCCATTTTCAATTACCGGTTGCTTTTAATCCAGATGGTGGCAGCAATCAGGTCGCCGGGAGTTCCGCCGACCAGGCTTTTTTCAGCCATGCCTGCGGGATGCGCGCCGTGCCGGTTGGATCGGCCAGTGTTTCTTCAAATTCCGTTCCCACGCGATAGCCGCCTTCCGGCAACTGCCGACAGAAGCGCACCAGGCACAAAACCAGCATACCGCCGCCCTCCCGAAACTGCAGCGGGGCCACGACATATTCATTCGCCTGCAAACGCCGGCGGGTTAGAAAGCCCATCCCCTTCAGGGAAATATCTTCTGTGTGAACACGGAAAGCCGCACTGCGAGGCCGCTCAGGCCGTGGCAGCCGCTTGAGCCACATGACCTGCTGCACGGGCCGCCGCCGATGCTTTCGGCCCAGAGATTCTCCTTCATTCTTCAAATTTTCAATAATCTGACGAATTTGCTTTTGTTCACTTTTAGATAAAGTTGTTGTGCTCACCGCACTGCTCCGCACAGTATTCCAATCAACCGTATTTTATCGAACCAATGGGTGCAAAAGGATTACGAAATCTTCGGAAATTTTAATTCAGGTAAAATATTTTTATGACCATAAATGCGCGGGGCCTATAATCATCGCGTTTTTCGCCATTGACCTCTTTCAGAACTGACTTATCAATTCCGCATGCGCCCCCGAAATTTCTGCCAGCACAGGTCGGACCCCGAAAAGTCATGCGTTCGAGCACCCAAAATATTGATGCCGTAGCTTGATTTAACACTGATCTTGCCGCATACTAATGAGCTTTCGCCAAGTTGCCGGGATTTCCGGAACTCTTTGGGCGTTGTATTGAATCTGGGAGGCCGCTAAATGGCTTATGCGATCGTTGAAGACAGTGGTACACAGTTTAAGGTCGAACCGGGCGATAAACTGGAAATTGATCTTCGCCCACTGGCGGAAGGTGCCACAACCCTGACGTTTGATAAAATTCTGCTGGTATCAAATGACAGCGGCGTGAAAATCGGACAACCGGTGGTTGCCGGCGCAACCGTGACCGCGAAAATTATCGGCGAGCTGAAGGCGGATAAAATTTTCGTTGAACGCTTCACCCGCCGCAAGGGGTTCCATCGCCGCGTTGGTCACCGTCAGCGCTATATTGGGGTTCAAATTGAATCCATCAATGGCTGATGCGCCCCCGCGGGCGTAAAAGCGCATTGCATTTCAGAATACCAGGCAGCTTTTCGGTGAATTCCGCGAAGCTGCTTTTTTATGCGCCTGCATCACCAGCGCAAGCCGCCGCTTTCACCACCGATTACCGTCGATTGGAAGTGGATCATGGACTTCGGAACCCCGTTGCGCTGCGCGCAAAGGGGCCTGATGATTCCCAAGCAAACCCTTGATCATCACCGCCGTTGCAATAAAAAATCGCAATGCCGGCGGAAACGGAACTGGCGATAAAAAAAGCGGCGGAGTATGGAACTCCGCCGCCGGTGTGTACCTCGCACGCTTTTGGGAACCGAAACAATCTTAGAACTGGTAGATCGCGTCGATGCCAAAAGTTGTCTGATAGTGCTTGCCGTTAAAAACCGTGTGGTCGGCAAGGTCTTCACGAATTTCCGGACGAATGTAGAAATTCTTGCTCAGGCTGCCATTGGGGAATGGAGTAATCTTCACACCAAAGGTCAAATCGCCCATGTTGGTGTAATTCTCAATTCCAAAGGGATTAATTCCAATGCCGCCGCTGCCAAGTCCCGAACCGACATAATCATATTCTTCACGGGTGGTGAAGCTGAAGTGGCTGTTAAGCACATAGTTCTGATACAGCGCTTCGCTGAACCAGCCGGAAGATTGATTACCGTTGGTGCTGTTGCCCGCACCGTCGTACGCGATAACCGTATCGGAAACCAGGGTCAGTGCGTTATTAAGAATCGGCGGTATATAGGTGATCAAGGGTTCAACGACGGTGCGATAATCGTTGTTATTCCCCAGGCCGGCATTACCCATGGCCCCATCCTGCGGGCCGACGGACAAATTGACCAGGAAATTCCATTGCGAATTGGGAGCGTACCCAACTTCACCAAGGAAATCCACGCCATTGCTGTTGTTATCATAAAATGTTTGATTCCAGCCGCGGGTAATTCCGCCGTAGAAGGTCCATTGGCTGTTCGGCACATATTCCGCCAGCACACCCGTTTGGGTGTAGGGAATCATGTAGCCGAATGAATAGGTGTGTGAATAAAGAAAATTTGTGGTTGGGTTGATGGTTTCTTCGCCCAATAGTGTCACAAATTTTCCGGCTTTAAACTTCACATCCCCGGCACCGCCGAGGTGCAACGCCAGCGTGACATAAGCTTGTTCAATATCCGCCTGATAAAGCGGTGAAAAAACACTGCTCGGGTTATATCCAAAATCCAGCCCGGAGGAATGGAAGCTGTCCCCGCCGTAGGAGGGATCATAACCGTAGACGAATTCAAAGCGACCGCCGACATCCCAGCCGCGCTTGATGTAATTGGGGTCCGAGAAATTAATGGCTTTAGCGATCGTCAGATCCAGTTGGTCCATCTGCACGTGGTTGCCATATTCCGTGTCAAAAACACGGCCCGGAATAGTCGTTCCGGCCGGGGGTGGCCCCGCAAGGTTAGCGGTATAGCCCATTTCCAGGTAGCCATAAATATTGATCCCGGCATTGGACAGGCTTTGCCCAACGGATGTATCACCGGTCTTAATTTGATCCAGTGAATACATCAGCAGCGGATTGGTATCCGCCGGTGCAGCAGCTGGTGCCGGTGCCGGTGCCGCGGCGGGCACGGCAGTGGTGGGGGTCGATGAATCCGCCAATGACAGGCCTGCAGTCGCCAACACAGCGGCCGCAGCCAACAGGGTAGTAATGGATCGCATTTGTTTCTCCTTCAAAATGCAAAAACCGTTAGCCTTTTAAGCAAAGTCCGTGCCAAAGAGACCGCCATGCTCAGGAAATGCCGCGCAGAACCGCATAAAAGCCAGATTCATGCGACAATTCAAGCATTTGCAGATCAACCGGTGCGTAATTTAACAGCGTTTGCCATCTTTAACGCCTGTTTAGAAGGCAATACAAAAAAAGGTCGGCGAAACGAATTTCGCCGACCTTGGCTTTTACCAGTTTAGAGATACCACGAAAGTTTATAGCTTAGAAGCTGTAAACCGCGTCAATGCCAAACGTGGTCTGATAGTGCTTGCCACCGCTGAGCACGGCATGATCCGCCAGATCTTCCCGCAGTTCGGGGCGAATCACCAGCGTGCGAAGCATCGGGCTGTCCGGGAATGGCGTCAGGCTGATGCCGACGGTCAATTCGGCCAGATTCAGGGCGTTGGATGTTTCGCCAACTTGGTCAAAATCAGCTCCGACATCGGAACCCTGATTGCCGAGGCCTTCGGCAATTCCAGTTCCAAAATAGGCATATTCCTCGCGGAAATTGTAGCTGATGAAACGGTTGTAGCGATAGGTCTGATACAGAGCTTCATCAAAAGCGCCGTTATCCTGACCGTTTACCGTGTTTCCCGCGCCATCATAATAGAACACGGTATCCGACGTGATGGACAACGCATTGTTCAGAATCGGCGGAACATAAGTGATAATGGGTTCAACCACAACGCGGTTAGGGTTGTTGGTGCCATTATCCTGCGGTCCGACGGAAATATTGAGCTTGGCATGGAGATTGTCGTTAACAACAAGGCCAGCGCCCACCAAGGCATCAATACCGGTATTGTTATCACGGAATGTCTGATTCCAGCCACGGGTTATGCCCGCCCAGAATGACAGATCCTGACCCATGACAACTTTCGCCAGCAAACCGGTCTGGGTGTATGGGGTCAGATTGCCAAACGCAAATGAATGGGAATAAAACGCATTTTTGGTGGGATTAATGCGTTCATAGCCCATTGGGCTGTCAAACTTACCGAAGCGCAACAGCATGGCAGCATTGTTGCCCAGCGCAAATCCGGCATCCACATACATCTGCTGCAGGTCGAACTGATACAGCGGATGGGTTTGAATGTTGTTGTTCCAGCCATGGTAGAAATTCAAGCCATTGGAGTGAATGAAATCACCATTGTAGCCGTACAATATGTCAATCTTACCGCCTACCACCACGCCCTGCTGGTGGATCTGTGTGCCGCGGAGATTAATGGTTTTGGCAATGTACAAATCAATGGCATTGAGAGTGAGATTGTTGTGAACCTCGCTGGTGAACGTACGGCCCGGTATCGGGTTGGAGTTACCAAAGTCTTTGGTATATCCAAGGTCCCCGTATCCGCCGATTTCAATCCCAGCACTCTGCAGATTCTGCCCAACCGATGTGTCACCGGTTTTGACCTGATCCAGGCCGTACATCAGCGGCGGAGCATTTTCCGTGCTCATCGCCGGAGCCGGTGCCGGTGCTGGTGCAGCGGAATTAACTGCAGAAGAAGAAGCATCGGCCCAAGTGAGGCCGGAGGTGGCGAGCATGGCGGCTGCGCCGAGCAAAATACCCAACGATCGTTTATCCATAATGTGTCTCCTTAAAAAAGGATACCCTTACCAACGCCACGGTTTCGACCGTTTTCGTCCCCGCCAATTATGGGACGAAGGAAAGTTCCATCTTCCAGGCGTTCCTACACGGTTTTCGAGGATAATGTTCGATAACCATGATGTCAACTCGATTTTATTGCGGGCTTAACCGATCCTTAACAATTCCTTTACACGCCCAACATTTGCGCAAATGGCCCGACAATGCTTATATTATCGGCATAAGTTCCTATAAAACATTACTTCGATTCTACGAATAACTAAAAATTGCCGTTAAAATACACGTTCTCGCGTAAAATTGCGGCAGATTCAAGAAATTATGGTACATTCCACGATGAATGATTCTGGTACACTATTTTAGTTCCAAAGTAACTTTGCGGACGGATCACCCATGATGAATAAAAAATCTCCGCCCGCAGGAATACTGCTGATTTTCAGCCAAACCTTCGCCCCGGACCCGGCAGCCGTCGGCCAGCATATGACCGATGCGGCCATCGCCATGGCACGCCGCGGCTATGCCGTGCGCGTTTACGCCTCCAGTCGCGGATATGAAGACCCCACCCGCCGATATCCGTTAAGGGAAAATATGCAGGGCGTGGACGTGCGCCGTCTGCGCTTGAGTTCCTTCGGCAAAAAGAACCTCCTGATCCGTATTATCGGAACGGCCAGTTTTTTGATCCAATGCTTTTTGATTGGACTGTTTACCCCGAATGTCAAAGGTATTCTCTTCAGCACCTCTCCGCCCATGATCGGCTTTGCGGCCGCCTGGATTCATCTGCTGCGGCGCGTGCCCATTGCGTATTGGGCCATGGATCTGAATCCTGACCAGCTTATTATGATGGGAAAAATAAAAGACCGCAGCTTCCGCGCGAAATTATTGGAGCGCGTCAACCGCTTTATACTCAATCATTCCGCCGCCATTTTTGCGCTGGACCGGTTTATGGCCGACCGCCTGGCCAGGCGCGGCGACTTTGCCCCAAAAACGCACATCGACCCGCCCTGGCCGCATGAACATGTTATTGAGCCGGTGGCAACGCAAAACAATCCCTTCCGCATTGAACATGGCTTGCAGGGCAAATTTGTGTTCATGTACAGCGGTAATCACAGCCCCGCCAATCCGCTTGATACCATCCTCAGCGCCGCAATCAGGTTTAAAAATGATCCGCAGATGACATTTGTTTTTGTCGGTGGCGGCCTGGGTAAGCGACAAATCGAGGCCTGTATTCAGGAGCATCGGTTAACCAATGTACTTTCTTTACCTTACCAGCCGCTGGAATCACTGAAGTTTTCTCTATCCGCGGCGGATGTGCATCTGGTGAGCCTCGGAGAAAACATGGTCGGAATTATTCACCCGTGCAAAATTTACGGAGCCATGGCCGCCGGAAAACCCATTCTTTTCCTCGGTCCAAGCCCCAGCCATATTGCCGATATTCTGCATGACCATGAAATCGGCTGGCAGATTCGCCATGGAGATACCGAAGGCGCCATTGCCGCAATTGCCCGCATTCGCAACACACCACAGGCTCAACTCCATCAGATGGGCCGCAATGCCCAGCACCTGCTGCGCGATCAGTTCAGCCAGGAAACACTTTGTAATCGCTTCTGTGATCGACTCGAAACAGCTCTGCAACTGCGGCATGGATGAACGGTTTTGCCGCAAACGCACCGCTGCCAGTAAATGGATGCACAATCCGTGAGTCGGGTCGGCGGTTATTCCGCTGCGGAAAAAGCCGTGAACTTATGCGCCGCTGCTGATCGGCGGCGGTGCCGGCGCTTCCGGCTTACCGCGTGAAAGTATCCGCTGAAACAATGCCTTGATGGGAGGAAAAAATGCGTACCAATATATGCCCAGCAGCGCGGTGAGTTGTGGCTGCCAGAAAAACAGCAGGACCAGAAGTACCAGCCGCACCACATAGGAAAAGGGCCGACGACCGCGCAGATATTGATTGATCAGATGCGGGTATTCGATTCTGCTGACCATTAAAGCCGAAAGCGCCAGTAAAATCACCGGCATCAGATACGGAAAGGCCGTGCCCACGCCGGATTGCACAAATTCCGGAACATGAAACGGCAGAAAGTGCGAGGCATTGGGGCGCAGAGCCTCAAAGAAAATCACCGTAGCCCCCGCCACACCGGCCGCCGCGGGCGATGGCAAACCGCGGAATATTAAATGTGATTCCATGCTGTGCGCGTTATGGGCATTAAATCGCGCCAGCCGCAACGCCGTGCACGCCACATATATCGCCGCGATCATCCAGAAAAAGCGCCCGTCAACATTTTGCGCCAGAGGATTAATTAATTCTCCTCCCCTGACCGCCAGCAATCGGGCGATAATTTTCAGGCTTAAAAACGCCGGAACTATGCCAAAGCTCACCACATCCGCCAGCGAATCAAGCTCGGCTCCAAAATCGCTTGTGGCTCTGGTTAACCGGGCCATGCTGCCGTCGAGCATGTCGAAAATCATGGCCCCGAAAATCAGATAACCCGCAATGGTAAAAGCACCGCTTTTATCCGCCGTTCCCACAACCGGTAACGACGCATACCAGATCGCTGAAAAGCCGCACAATAAATTACCCAGCGTCATTAACGTGGGCAGCACGGAAATCCGCCGCCGCAGCCTCCCGCGAATAGGCTCCTTCCGCAACCAACGTGGATCACGATAACGCATGGCCGGCCGATCTGATTTATCTGTACGCAACATTCCTGAACCAATAATACCGTATTGCCCCCCCTCCACGCCACCTTATCCGATTATTCCTCCGCCTATAGCCCGGCCATGACTATAAGCATCAAGGAAGATCTTCTGTTATCCCAACCGCTGGAATGGTCCGCCACGGGTTACCACATCATCCGTAAATTTCAGGTGACAGGTTTATCGGAATACTCCCCCACCCAGCGCCCCATTATGGCGGTTACAGCCACAGATTCTCTCACCGGTTTTGTCATTCCAGCCATTGGCTCCCAGCATCCCGATCAGCCCAATGCGGTGGTGCGAAACATCAAAACGCAATGTCAGGGATATGATTGCTTTGATGTGTTTTGTGAATATCAATGGGATGCCTATCCCACCAATTATCTCAAAAGTTTTAATGCCGGACTGGTGCAGGTGCTGCGGCATTATGATGCCAATAACAACCTTGCCACAGTCACCTACACTCCTGCCGGCGGTACGGCGCAAAGCGAAGTGGCGGATCTGCATCGCCTGATTCTCAATGCCACCATCAGTTTTCACTTCCTGCAAACCGCCGACCCGGAAACCCTCACGCTTTCCTATGCCGGACTGGTTAACAGCGTTACCTGGCGGAATTATCCGCCACGCACTTGGTTGTGCCTGCCCATCACCGGCAGCACTCAGGATGGCGTTTGGTATCGCAATACCTACTGCTTCGCGTACAACCCGGAAACATGGGATCAATATGCGGTGTTCAAAAATGTTGATGGGTCCATTCCCCCGGATATTGCCGGAACCATTGTTACCGATGGTTCCGCCACCAGCGGCAATGGTTGGAGCCGCTTTATTGTCTTCGGCCAGACCGATTTTAATACCGCGTTTCCATTGATTACCTGATCGGAATAATTCCATGCAACCCGCTTTACCCCAGTGGTCGGCACATCATGAGCCGTGGCAAACCATTGCCCGGCAGATCAATCGCATCGTCGATGCGGTCAATACCGATGCGTCGCTGATCGCCGACGGCGGATTAAATACGCACCGCATTTACAGCGCCGGCAGCGCGATCAGCGGGCCGCCAAGATTCCGGGGATATCCCATGGTGGTGGTACAGATTACCGCGGCGGATGCCGGCGGCGGAAAATATGCGGGGCATCTGTTTTCCGGAAATTCCACCGCCGCTGCGGGCACCGATATATCGATGCCCGAAGGCCTGAGCGATTCCCGCAATGTCAATGCGCTGATAGTGAACATCCCGGAAACTTCCGCCGGCCATCGGCTGTTGTCGGGAAGTTTTCATATCGGCCTGAAAGCCGGCATGACCGCGGAATCGCCACCGCGAATGATTGTGCTTATTGATTCACCCGGCCCGGTATTGTTCCCTGTGCGTATTAATAAGGACGGCGGCGCGGACGGCACGCAAAGTTCGCCGGCCACATGGACATATACCGTAACGTCCATTGATGGCCTGATCACCTGGGGAACACAGCAGCCTCTGGCCCGTCCGCGCCCCAACGGTTCGATGCTGCCGCAGACCGGATCACCGGCTTTCGCACTGGCGTTTGTGGATGCCGCGGGCATTCTCCGCCTCTGGGATGCCGGAGAAATCCAGAATACCACGGCGTGCACCTGACGCAGGTAACAGGTGACAGATCGCAGGTTACAGTTTTAACACGCGCCTTCCACTGTAACATGTTCCTTGCGGTACAGCAGAAATTGAAAGCGCAGCTTCCTTATTCTTCTAACTCCTGACTCCTGAATTCCGGGTGCTGAAACATGTCCGGCAATCTTTTACAACTCAACTCCGCGGGGCAGGTGGTGCTGGCCAAAGGCGGTGAAGGCACACCCGGCACCGCCGGCAGTGTTGTGCTGCAGTCAACGGCGCAGAGCTGCTGTTGCGGCTCGTCCGCATATACCAATCCGTGCCTCAATGCGCCAAGCAGCCTGGCGATTGTCAACTACACCGACAGCTATTTCACCGCCTGTACGGATGCCACCGCCGCGGTAACGGGTGATTGTGTATGGGACGGGGTTTTTGATTATTTTGATCCGCAAACCTGCGCGTATTCCAACCGCTACTGCTTTGACGGCAACGGCTGCTTTGATTGCAGCTACAATGGCCACCGCATGTGGGAATTTCAGCCGCCCGGTATTTCCAGCGTCTGGTACAACAGCACCAGTAAAACATTTTTTATGCAGATTACAGGTCAGAACGGACCGAATTCCGGCGAAATCGTCTGGCAGGGCAGCAAAACTGGCGGACCGGGTTTCAGCGGAATTTATACCCGTACCGGCGGCTGCGATTCGCGCAACAGCGTGGAGATTGGATGAGATTTCAGCCATTACGTATTGTGCATGATGCAACGGCGTTTCCACGCGGAATCACAAAGCAACGGCTGTTCATCCGCTTTGAATGGCCGGAAAAGCAGTTTTAGAATCTGAATTTAACAGGCAGGTAACCCTCCGCGTTGTCGCGGCGCTCACAAAAGTAATTGCGCCGGGCCGCAAGTTGGGGTGCATACATTGCAGATGACAAATCAAGATCCCGAACAGCAATGCGGTATTGTCCGTCAATGCCGAAATCAATCCCCCCCCCATCATGACCATTAACACCCAATACTGATAACACTGATAATACTGTTAATACTGCCCTCCCCGGAGTCTCTCATGCCAAAGAATCCAAATCCGTGCCGGCACTGGATCAATTGTGGTGTCATCGGCGGCGGGTGTTGCCGGCTGGGTCGCTACGGCGGCAAGCCGAGCCTTGGCACCTGCCGCGTCTGCCCGCATTATCTTGGTCTTCCGCGCGGCCTGGGGGACATCGTGCACCTGTTCGCCAATCCCATCGCCCAAATACTCAATACGGTATTGCACCGCAAGGGGAAAAAGAAAATCGGCGCACATTGCCGCTGCGCCCAGCGCCGTCGCGAATGGAATATGTTGCATCGTTGAGGAAGTGCCGCTGATCTGCCCAGGTGGTCGCCGGTACTCGTCTCCATGCAATGCCCCGCCGGGACCACCGGTAAAGGGGACAGATGCCATGAGAACCGGCGGCTTGCCCCCCGGGGCCGATTGCGCATCAGATGATCCGCTTACGGCCGCAGGGTTACGGGCATTCCAATTGATTCTGGAATCATTCGGGCCCAGTGCGGCCAGGCTTTACGTTCGGTGGCTTGAAAATGCATATCGCCGGAAATTGCCCGCGCATCGGCCAGACTCCAGACAGCGCCATCTTCATGGAACACGCCATTGAGGGTGCCTTTGCGCCGCTGGGCCAGCAGCCAGGCCGGCTTGAGCATGAGACTCCAGAAAAAATTTCCCACCGGCCGGCTGCGGATCAGCGGTGCCATGGAAGCGTAATCGGGTTCCCATTCGGTACCCGTGAGTTGCTTATGGCCCCAGCCCGATTCACCGGTGCGAATGCGTTGCCATTCCGTAAGCCAGATCGGCTTCTTCAGCGTTCTCTGCATCGCGAGAACCCGATGCAGTGTATGCTTTACCGCCGCCGCCGATGGAGGAAAATCCGGATGCGTTTGCAGAATATCCGCACCGGCATGAATAAATGCCATGCTCTGGTGGATATTGGCTCCGCCAATGGATAATCTCACCACTCCGCGATGTTTGGCCGCGCGGCGCATCATCGCTTCAGCGAAGCGATGGCGTGCCGCGCCCCACGGTTCATTCTGCACTTCAATTGCCAGAAGTTGCCGGTGGTTGCGGAAATGCTCCATGAACCACTCCAGATATTTCAGCGGCCCGTGCCACAGCGCGGGCTTCATGACAATGTGCCCCGCGGGCGACAGCACATCGGACGCGGTTAAGGGGTGGGTATTGCGGATATTCGCCGCGGTTGGTTCCACGCCATCGCCTTCAAAAAGTACCGGCATAACCTTGATGCCCGCGGCATTGCACTGCTGCAGGAAATGAGAAAATCGCTGCCGCAATGCAGCTTCATCCGCCAGCCAGAATTCATAACTCAACCAGACACGCAGCGCATTTAGCCGCAGGCTCTGTGCATAGCCCAAATCGCGCCCAATGATCTTTGGATCGTAATGTTCCCACATCTGATAAGCATTCCACGCCCGGGCGGGAATATAGATCGCCCCGCGCGGAAATGTTGACTCCGCCGCACGCGTTGCGCCAACTGGCGCATCACCGTGCGCTGCAGCCGCCATTACAGTTGAAACCAACGCCGTCGCCGGACCCGCGGCCGCCAGCAAGGCGGATGTGTGCCGCAGAAATCCTCTGCGATCAAGCAAAGAATGTGTTTTGTTTATCATCGAATCCGGCATAGCCATTTTTCCCATGAAGTCATCTGATCCATTTCACCGATTGTCAACTTTGCTTTATACACCCAATCCCGCCAAAAAGTCCAGAAAGGTGCCGGGATATCTGGTTACGTCAGGCCGGATCATCTGAACAAATTCACCCTCGTTCACGCCCGCCTGACATTCCAACATCCCCTCCCCGGCCCCATCACAATCGAGGCCGGAAGGCATTGCGGCTTGGGCGTTCTGGCGGCGGTGGATGCGGAATAGCGCGGGAGTCACCGGCGGCATAATTGCCGCCGCTAAGAAGGGTCGTTGTTTCGCACCCATGACCACGCCGCGGGTTATTTTCCCGGCATGATGAAATGCCACGGCTGCGGCTTCAATCCGGCCTTTTCCGGATTGAATTCGATATACCGTTTCGCCCGCAATAACTCCGACGGATGAATAAATACGCACCAATGACGGTGCGCCCACACCGATGGCATTCTACCGGCGGGTGTCACATGTCCCGCTAACGGATGGATGTGCTCATCATTGATCTGCTGCGTAGCGCGTGCTTTCAAATGACCCACCACATTTTCGGTCTTGCGGGATTGGATATCCATGAGGATATGAACATGATCCGGCATAATCGCGCACGCATGAACGCGGTATTTATTTTCGTGTACGGCCTCGCCGAAGCCTCGCGCCACCGAGCGGGCCTGAATTCCGCTGAATTTAACCGGCGGGTATTTGAGCGCCGCCTTCGCCGCATTCCGCAATGCGCGGTCATGCTGCACACCCGCCACGGACCGGAGGATTTTCCCATTGCCTGTCGCCGGGCCGCCGGCCGCATAAATTTCCGGTGATCGGACGAATCGCGACCATGACCCGCGCGGGTCATTGGGCAACCAGAATCCGTATGTGCAAAAAATAAAATGCCATGCGATAATGGGTTCTTCCGGCAATGCCATGGGTTCTGCCTTCACTGTTGCCGCAGCGGTCACATCGACGGCCCCCATGATGCCCCCCGCGCCCGCTGTGTCTTAGCGCCGAAATTTATTTCGCACGCGGTCGGTTCCACCACGCATCCACCGGCGGCATAAATGCCGCCGCTAAGACTCGCCGATTTTACCGGGATTTTGGTCGCGTATCCAATCTTCCGCGTAACCCGTTATTTATCGGCCCCACCCATCCCATAACCGCAAAATATTTGGCATTACCTCAACACATGTTCTATTCTTGATATAGATATGCATTGTACGAACCTGTACCGCCCCCGGCTTTGCCGGAGGGTATTAACAGGCGCTGTGGAAACACGTAACGTTGCATGGCCATTTATCACAGGCCGACCAGCGCATTATCATTGATCCTGGTGCCGATGAACGGTCCGCGCGCGAAGCTGTAGCCGTATTGGGTGAAAGTCTGCCAGCTCAATCAACAGCCATGCTTGCCGACATTGCATTTATCCTTTCCGCGACCCATGAGCCGCGGCCCCATTGAAGCAAGTCCACCACAACCTTTACATTATCCGGTATCCTGCCGCGCCAGTGCGGAGAATACCGCAGGCTGGCAATGTTCGGATGCGCCAATCAATAGTGCGTCCAGTACAGAGCTTTTGCCGCAACCGTTGGGGCCAACCAGCACAACCAGCGGCGTTAAATCCGCCACGGATCCACTGTCGATGGCGCGGAAGTTTTGAATATCAATGCGCTGTATCAATCCGGCAACACCTCCTCATTCGAGTGACACCGGCCCGGACGGTCCAATGCCGGCTCACCCGTGACAGCACCATTTTCACCCCGTTATGGCGCGCGGTCAACCGGAATGGTGCCCGCCGCTTACGTGCTGCCGGCAGATTTGCCGCGCGCCGGCGGCTTATGCTAAGTGCTTACGACCGCTTCGCGATGAACTCCGCCACAATCGGTCCGATGCGGTCGGGGGCTTCTTCATGCGGTAAATGGGATAAATCGGGAAAGCTGTGGAATTCCGTGTGCGGCAGGGCCTGGCGTAATCGCTCGCCAGTGCCGGCGGCTAATAATCGGTCCTGTTCTCCCCAAATTACCAGTACTTCCTGCGGCAACTTGCCGGCGTGCTGCACATAGTGCCGAACCTGCTGATCACGTTCCGGCAAGTGACAGATCAGATCCAGAAGCCGGCGGCGATTGGCCGCGGGTTTCATGTTCCGCTGATAGATGGCCACGAGTTCCTGGCTGGCAAGCGCGGGGTTCACATACCCGATGGTCGTTACCCCGCCAACGAGTTCATTTGCCGGGATAAAACGCATGATCAGCGGCCCGATGATCGGCACACGCACCCATTGATAGAACGACGGTAAATGCTGCGGAAAAATAGCCGGGTTAAACAGCACAATGCGATCAATGATTTTCGGAAAATCAACGGCCGCCATCAGGCTTAATCCACCACCGAGGCTTGAGCCGCCAATATGGATTTTCCGCAGGTCCAATGCGCGGGTAATCCGCATGATGGCATGGGCCAATACCCGCAGACTCACACCGCCATCAGGCCAGAATCCACTGCGCTCAGCGGAAGTAAAGGAGGTGTAATCCACCAAAATTAAATCGCACACCGGCAACAAATGCCCGGCAATGCCGCGGAACGACGCCGGATGCAGGCCCATACCGTGCAAGAGCATCAGAATCGGTTTGGCACCGGGGGAGGATCGCAGAATTTTCAACGGCATATTCCAACCGCCGACATTGAGATAATAGGTCAGGCCGTTGGTCTTAAGCGGGTCGATATCAAAACGGAACTCGGCAAGCTTATGAACCGGCGAGTCAAAGGTAAAAAAGTGCATGGGCATCCGCTGGCCGGCCGGAATATTCACATTGCCTGATAAAGCACCATTCATCATGAATGATTATACACCGCCTGCGCGAAGAATTGAGTAACTTGCCGTCATTTAGCGGTTCCATATTTTCATGCACCAAGTTGTCACTCCCGTTTCGATTTAGAAAGTGCACGTTAGGTATTTGTTTGGTATACTTCAGGCAACTGAAAAAGGGAATGCATTATGCAACATGCAATGCGGATGTTTAATATTTCACCCGTGGGAGCGTCAGCGGTGGCTTTGCTGCCAACACCCTGGCAAAATCTCGGATCGGCCATGCTCGGATGGATTCATCACCGGGCGGAATTACCGGCTATCACTGAAACCGCCGCGCGCCAACGGGTGGTACGGTTTGGTTCATCACGCATGACCCGCGGACCGCAACACCATTGGGGCCATGATATTCAGCGGCGATACCACGCCTGGCGAGAAGCAACCGATTCCGAACATCGGCGCAGGGAACTGGGTGAATTAACGCAGGCGTTTGCTCCGCTGATACGCGCCACGGTTCGGCAATATCAACTGTCGCATCTGGCGGAACCATCCGACCTGCAGCAGGAAGCATTTATCGGGCTGCATGAGGCATTGCAAAGCTATGATCCGCAGCGCGGGGCGGCACTGGCCGGTTTTGTGCGCTGGCGCATTGTCGGCGCGGTATTGGATGCCCGGCGCAAATGGATCCGCCAATCCCGGCCGTGGCGCGGGAATTTTTCACCTCCCGCGACCACCGCGGAAAGTTCGCGTCATGCGGATACCGCCGCGGATTCGCCGGATGTGGAATTTGAAGATACCTTTGCCGCCATCACCCGCGGCTTATCCGCCCGGGACATTCTGATTCTCCGATTGATGATCCTGGAAGGAAAAACATGTCGGCACATCGGAGCATGCATCGGTTTGCATCACGCAAGAGTTAGCCGGATTTACCGCGCCACGCTTGAGACGCTGCGCGCCAATCCACGCGCACAGCAGCTTTTAACCGAAACACAATAAACCTCATGGCCGGGCGCCGAATGTCATGGCGGCGGCGTTGAAAATCGTTTGATTGTTTGATGATTATTTTTTTACAGGAGCCACGATCATGTCTGAAAAACCCGCATTACGTCTGGAACTGAACCAATTGCTGCAAAATATCCCCGCCAATCGGGAGAGAATTTATCTGGCCATGCACGAACTGGCCGCATGCAAAGCCAGCCGCTTTCATTTTCGGAATATTCAGGACCGGGAGGATATTGTTTCCGAGTCGGTCATGTATGTCATGAACCGGTTGCACAAATACAATTCATCCCGGCACGCGGCGTGTGCCTATTTCGGACTGATGCTGCACCGGCAGATGATCCGCCTCGCGCAGAAAATCAATGGGCGGCATGTTGTGCATGATCGCGCCATGCAGGATCGTCATGATCGTTCGGTTCTGGATTCCGCGCCGGCGCGCCGACTGCCGCGCGGTGTCGCCGGACGCTGGCGTGATGCCCAGGTGCGCGACGCGCAGGATCGTGACCGGGTTAAGGGCGTGCTGGATGAAGCGCTGGAAAAAGCGTGCCAATTTGCGGATTCTTACGGCAACCACGACGAAGTGGATGGACCGCAACTGGCCATCGGCGTTTTGCAGCATGTGCGCAAGGCGCTGCTGGGAAGATTTAATCGTATTGAAGTGGAGAAGCAAAGCCAGGCCACGCCATTATCCTAATCATGAAGCGTTGGCACGCCCGGTATCCGTGAAAACCGCCCCCGCGCACGGGGTAAACCTCCTGCGCGGATGCAGTGCATTGAGCACCGAGCATTTGGCATTGAGCATCTGGAACTTGCAACATGAATCTTCACTTGCCGGACCCACCTGCCGCTCCGGCGCGCCGGGGGGTTTCGGCATCCATGCCTCCCCGATCGGGTGATCCAATCACCATCGGGGTTTCGGCATCCATGCCTCCCCGATCGGGTGATCCAATCACCATCGGGGTTTCGGCATCCATGCCTCCCCGATCGGGTGATCCAATCACCATCGGGGTTTCGGCATCCATGCCTCAACAGTTGACGTTTGGGATTTGGGCCAGCCAGTTGGGACAGATTCTGAGTTCCAGGTTCCACGGCGCAGCTCTTCGTGACAGGGGCCGTTCAGCAATTGCCGTTCATTGAAATCCTGCGCCCGCCGCGGTTTGCTCTTTGTGCCAACCCGTCATTGGCTTTGTGGCTTTGTGAATCGCCGCCTGGCTTTTCGCGATGCTGTTGCGGTGTTATCGAAATTTGTTAAACCACGCGAGCGATTGCGACACCGCGCTTAAGAACGTACCACGATGGGTGCCGCCCGGTACTTCCACCGGATGAATTGCATGACTTCCCATGGCCCGCTGATAGGAAGCTGCCAGTGTGCCCAGTGCAACGGGAATGGCCTCATCATCTGAGCCATAATACATTCGCACCGGCGACTGACACATGACTCGAAAGCTCTGCGATCTGGCCAGGAATTTTCCATAGGCGGAATCGGCGAAATAAGCGGGATTTGTGTATGGCTTGCGCAGATATGCCAGCAGGGGCACGCGGGGTTGAACAAGCGATTGAAATATTCGCTGCAATTCCGCCTGGCTATGGAAATCCCGATCATAGAGTTTGCGGAAGCGCCGGTAATATTTAGCCTTCAGCACCGATGCCGCCAGGCCGGGCCGCGAATAATAGTGCTGATAGGAAAAAAGCGTCAGCGCCAGCATGGTGTTCTCCCAGATGGCTTCATTTTTTCTCGGGTGATAAATCCAGGCATTAAGCCCCGCGAACGGGTCATTGGGGGAAGAGGCTGTGAAACTTGCGGCAGGATGGATACCAAGCGATTGCAGCTTTTCCAGAAAGGCGGTTGTCACCAGGCCCCCGGCGGACCAGCCCGCAAGAAATAACTGCGATTGCCGAATGCCTTTGGCGGCCAGAAACGCTTGAGCCGCGTTATAAAGCCCCACGCACGCGGATTGCCCGGCCCCTTTAACCGTGTATGCTTCAGGCAGGGTGGAATCTCCCATGCCGAAATAATCTGCCGCCTCCACCACATATCCCTGCCCGGCATATTGGGCAACCATCAGGCGTGTTTCATAGGAACCGGCATATTGCGAAAATCCGGACGGGTTGGTTCTGGAAAACGAATAGGATGGCACCTCATATTTGCCATACACGGTGCCATGCTGATAACAAACCACAGGCATTTTTGCGGTGCCCGGCTCAATGGGAATGGCAATGAGGCCCGAAGCCGAGGTGGGTTTATTGTGCCACTCCGGCACAACGGCCGGGTATTGCACCCTGTAAAGAGCAACCGAATATCTGGCGGGGTAAGTTTGGGGCCATTGGTACGTTTTCGGCCGACTTCCGGCGGGCAGGAAATCCGCCCGTTCGCGGCCGAGAATGGTATTGAGTCGAGCCGGGGTAACGATTTTCAGAAGCGTAAATGTCGCATGTTGAGCTTGTACACTGGAAGTAAAGAACATGATTGACAGCAGAACCAGTAACCGTCGCATGGATACCCCTTAAAGAAAGCGCATAAAATTCACGCCCGTGAAATTCCGGATTGAACTTATGGCAGTGAAGCAGCATTGTCAAGAGTTGCACCGGTTCAGCCGTTGCACCGGGCCTGTGACCGCTTCCGCAACATCCATGCGATCGCTTGCGAACACCATGAGAAAATAGCCAATGAGTCACATTCAACGATCAGAAGTTTGCCCTGGAGCGCCGGGGAGTAATAATCAATGCCCATCGGCACACCTGGGAAGCAACGGGCAAACTGATTTTTGGGTGCCGCGGGTATCTGCGATTTCGGGTCGGATCAGCTTTCTCGCACGATGGGGTGGACCGCCCCGGCGCGCACGGGGTAACGCTCTAAGCGGACTGCGCGGATACGAGAAAGGTTTCTCAGGGGGCATGGTTCGCACGTTATCCGTTAAATCCGTGCAATCAGTGGTGATGCCAGTCGGCCTCATGGCGGTGGAGATTACACTGCAAGAATTGAATTCTCGATCCGGTGCCCGAACTTACCTGGAAGTCTTGTTGAACGGACCGGTAGAGTAGAGGACTCAACCCCGCGGCCGTGGACCAGCCGTGGTGGCGTAAGTTGAGTCCCCCCTCATCAAACCGGACGGGCAGGTTTCCTGCATCCGGCTTCCTCGGTATCTGTCTTCCGCACTCTTTGGCAGGGCCACACACGCCATCTTCCGGCCCGGC
>JAJZJL010000036.1 GCA_021810145.1 Planctomycetota bacterium
AACGACGATTCTCGGCACATGGGACAGGTGCTGAAAATACTGATCAATACTGAATATACTGATAATACTGTCTCGCTGGAGTTCGCGGATCAGAATCCAGAACCTGTTCAACGCACAGCGCTTCACAACCCTCCTAACTCCGAACTCCTCACTCCTCACTGCTCAGCCAGCCTCATTGTGTCTGTTTGGTACGATGGGGTGCACCACGGATATCGCGGATACGGGGGGGGCGTCAACGAGTCCCGGCGCGCCGTGAAGCAACGATTCTCGGCACATGGGACAGGTACTGAAAATACTGATCAATACTGAATATACTGATAATACTGTCTCGCTGGAGTTCGCGGATCAGAATCCAGAACCTGGAACCTGGAACCTGGAAGAAATTGAAAGCGCAGCGCTTCAACACCATTCCAACTCCTAACTCCCAACTCCTAACTCCTAACTCCTAACTCCTCCCCCCTCTCGTGCCGCTACAGTGAAAACTCAACAGTAAGTCCGGGGTGCCACGAGCAATGATCGGTGCCCCGCGGCACACCCGGGAAGTAACGGGCAAACTGTTTTGTGGGTGCGGCGGGTATATTCGATGGCGGGTTGGATTGGCTTCCTGGCAGGATGATGTGGACCGCCCCGGCGCGCACGGGGTAAACTCCCTAAGCGGTTAGCGCGGATACGCTGCGCACGAATGCGGGTGTTTGAACCGTTCCCGATGCATCAGTGCATACGCAATGATTCTCAAGGTTGACATTCCAGTGATCATGGGCGATTGTAGTTGCTTAGCATTTTTCAGTTTCTTTTCAGGGCGGTGGAAGATGATGCGGCTTGTCGGCACTTTTCGGCGCTATCGGCGGTTTGTGTTTTTTGCATCCGTGCTTGCGGGCCTTTGGCTTGTGGCCAACGCCGCAAGCGGGCAGGCGAACCATGCTCATCGGCACTCTGTCCCGCGGTTGGGCATGTCCGGCGTATTCAAACCCTTTGGTTTTTTATCATCATCGCATTTTTCCAGTTACGAGCGAATAGCGCTGTTTGCCGTTGCGGGAATTGCCATTCTGGCCTTGTTGTACGCGGCTTATCTGATGCGATTTGTGTTCCGTGCTGATCGTGGCACCGTACGCATGCAGGCTGTTGCGCAGGCGATCCGTGAAGGTTCCAGGGCCTATTTGAGCCGCCAGCGCAAAGCGCTGTTGCCGATTATCGGGATCATCGCCGTGCTGCTGTTGATAACCGCAAACTGGCATTCGCAGCTCGGTGCGAGTCTGCCGATTGGCCGGGCATTGGCATTTGTGTGCGGCGCGTTATTTTCACTGACGGTGGGAACCGTCGGAATGTTGCTTGCAACGCGGGGAAACCTGAGCGTTGCCGCAGCGGCCGCCAATGAAGGTTTCGGCAAAGCGCTGCGACTGGGTTATCGCACCGGCACGGTCACGGGCATTCTCATCGACGGACTGGGGCTACTGGGTGCCACGTTTATTTTCATGTATTACGGTGACAGCGCACCGGATGTGCTGCTGGGGTTTGCGTTCGGCGGCACGCTGATAGCTCTGTTTATGCGGGTTGGCGGCGGTATTTATACCAAGGCCGCCGATGTGGGAGCGGATCTGGTGGGAAAAATCGAGCAGGACATTCCTGAAGATGATCCGCGCAATGCCGCGACGATTGCGGATAACGTCGGAGATAACGTCGGCGATTGTGCGGGAATGGCAGCGGATATTTTTGAAAGTTATGAAGTTACGCTCGTGGCGGCGATGATTCTGGGATGGGCGAGTTTTGGGCATAAGGGCGTGCTGTTTCCCCTTTTGGCCCAGGCCATCGGTGTGGTATCGGATATTATTTCCACCTCCAGCGTGCGAGCTCCGGCCAGCGGCGGCGTTAAGGAGGCTATGCAGTCATTGAACTTCGGATTACGCCTTGGCGCGGTTTTATGCACCATCGGGTTTTGTCTTCTGGGCTTTTTTTATCTGCGCTTCGACGGTACGACATTTTCGGCCAATCATGCGTTGAGTGTTATTGAAGCGCACACACCGGGATGGGCCTCCATGGGCGTGACGGGGCTGGATATGCGGCCGGCGGTGGCCGCCATTGTCGGCTTGATTCTGGCGGTGCTGCTTAATTTAAGCACGGAATTTTTCACCGGCACCGAGCACGGACCGGTGCGCGGTCTGGTCAAGGCGTGTGCCACCGGTCACGCCACGAACATTATTCAAGGCCTCGCCACCGGGCTGGAAAGCAGCGTTATGGCCATTGTGATTATCGCGGGGAGCATTCTTACAAGTGTGCTGATTTTTTCCCATACCAATCCGATTTTTGTCGCCTATGGCGTGGCCATGTGCGGTATTGGAATGTTGAGCCTGACCGGTAATACCATCAGCATGGATGTGTTTGGACCGGTTGCGGACAACGCCAACGGCGTCGGAGAAATGGGTTATGATCGCCAGGAGATGGGGGAGAGCAAGTATCAGGCGGCCCGCGAAGTGTTGTCCGACCTGGATTCAACGGGGAACACCACCAAAGCCATTACCAAAGGCATCGCCATTGGCAGTGCCGTGATCGCGTCGGTGAGTCTGTTTGCATCCTTTATTACCATTATCGGTTCGGGCGGTCGCTCGGATCATGCCCACCTGAGTCAGGCGGTATATCGCGGCGTGTCGAATATTTTGAATTTGTCGGATCCGCTTTTGTTTATCGGGTTGCTTATTGGCGGGGCGGTCCCATTTTTATTCAGTGCCATGACCATTCGTGCGGTGGGGAGGGCGGCATTTCTGATCGTGCAAACCTGCCGCGAACAATTCCGAGATAAAGAAATCTGGGCCGGCACCAAAAAGCCGGACTATGCCAAGGTGGTTAATATCTGCACACTCGAAGCGCAGAGAGAATTAATCGGGCCGGGCATTTTGGCGGTATTAACACCGGTTCTGGTCGGATTTTCACTGGGAGTCATGGCCTTAGCGGGGTTTTTGGCCGGTGCCATATTGTCCGGTCAACTTCTGGCGGTTTTTATGGCCAATGCCGGCGGGGCCTGGGACAACGCCAAGAAAGTGGTCGAATGTGAACCGCGCGATCTGGAAAAGCAGACCGGTAAGGGATCCGAACGGCATAAGGCCAGTGTTACCGGGGATACCGTTGGGGATCCACTGAAAGACACCGCGGGGCCGGCCATTAATCCGTTAATTAAAGTGATGAATATGGTCTCGCTTTTGGTTGTCCCGCTGATATTGCCGTTTGATCGCGGTCTGGTAAACCAGATTACCTCCACGGTTCCCGGCTTTGCGGGCGTGGAAATGTCGTATCAGACATGGATTCCCTGGATGGTCAGTGCGGTATGCGTTCTGGTTCTGGGTTGGGCGATCTACCGTTCCCGTCAGGAAACCCCCGATCAGTGAAAGCTGCGTATTTTCGTTTATACTCCGCTTTTTGACTGTCGCCCCAGTTAGCTTTGTTTTATGGCCATGCGGCGGCAGGCATTGCTGGAGATCACAATGAACCGTACCGCGGACGCCCGCAAACAACGCTTGTTTACGTTTTTATCCCTGCTTGCGCCGGTTGCGTTTGTGGGGATTTGTCATGCCGCCTCAACGCAGTTTTTGGCGCAGGACGCCTGGATTCCGGGTGATAATTTCGAGTCTTCCAGTGCGGGATTTATTGAAAATAAATCATGGGTGAGAAACGATTCCACTGCGGCACAGATCAGTATGCTTGATTTTTCCGGCCGTTTGCGGCTTGCGGACACGGGGCGGTACAGCCCGACGGTGGCGTATGATTCAACGTATATTGGTTTGGGCACCAGCAGCGCGTTGCTGCCCCGACAGTTGAATAAAGAAGCGATGTCACTGGGAATTCCCATCGGCCAGTTTGGCGCCTGGGGACTGGGCATCGCCATTGGTGCGGGTTATGCCGGAAACAGCCCGTTTAATGATCCGAGTGCTGTATATGGCATGGCGCGCATTACGGTACAGCACAAGTTATGGAAGAAAACGGAACTGGATTTGGCTTTGGACTACAACGGTAATCGGCAATTTATGCCGGATGTCCCGTTGCCATCGGTGGAAGTGCAGCATAAGCAGAAGTCTCTGAGTTGGACCGTTGGCTTTCCTTACGAGGCCATTCGCTGGAACGTGCTGCCGCGCTGGTGGCTGGATGTCAATTATGTTCCCACTGATTCCGGCTCGGCTTCTGTGGATTACTCCGTATTGAAATGGCTGGTGGCATATACCGAATTTGACAGTGATTCATGGGTGTTTCATGTGAGTTCTTATCAATCGGATCAACGGTTATTCTTTACCCAATGCCGGGTACAGACAGGGGTTAAACTCTTCTCCCTGCATCGTGATTTCAGTGTCAATATTGGAGGCGGTTACGCATTTAATCAGGCCTTCAGTCAGGGATTTGACGCCCGCAAAGAATTTCCCGTGGCCCAAATTGCCAATGCGGCGTATGTCATGCTAAGCCTGAATGCAACATTCTGATCAATCCATCGCTTCGCGCCGGCCGCTGGATGCGGAGCCAAGCCGCCTTTTGGGACCGGATCCATACGCCAAATGGGGCGTGTTAAATTTCCTCGGCCAATATCCCGGATAACTGCTGCGACACTTCCCCGATTTGTTCCGATGTAAGATGCGGATTCAGCACAACGACCGCGGCTCCGCCACGCTGGGTCATGTTCCACAATTCTGGAAGCGGAGTAAGGTGAGCGAATTTGGACCGCATTTCTTCGGGCATCGCCGAAGTGCCTTCATATTTGAGCAGACGCTTGCGCATCAGCAATAAGGCCAGAACAAAACGGAATTGCAGATCCAGTATCTCTTCACGGTTCGCGAGGCGATTAAACAAGTCCAGCAGAACCGAGTCATCCACAAATGTTCGGGCTTTTTTGTGAGCTTCCGGCACCACGGTTTTCCAGAACGAAAACATTTCAACCGGGGATGCCGGACGTTTGCCGGTGCTCCAGCATTCAAGGCAGAAATTCATGCGGTGCCAGGGGCTGCCGGGCGTTTTTGATTCGTTTTGCTCCGGCGGTAACGACCGGGCTTCCACCAGTGCCGCCCAGCAGGCCGCGCCCGGCGGAAGTTCCGCGGCACACCCCGCACACTGCCCGCCAACCTTACCGACATCCCAACTCTGATTTTGCATTAGTACCGTTGCCATGGCCGTATATTAAGGCTTTTGGTTCCGAAGGAAAAGTCCTTGAGTCGCGTTCCGGTTCGCTTCGCTTGTCAGATGAATAACCTGAACGGCACGGCGGGGGCCATCGCTGGCGGTTTCAGCCAACATCCGCCAGCGGCAGCGATGCCTGGAATCGTGCGGCCAATTCTCTGCGGAGTTCCGCGTGCTGCGGTGCCAGGATATGTGGATCGGCCTGAATGATCGCCAGTGCCTGTTGGCGTGCGGCGGGAAGTAAAAATGGATCCAGCAGCAGGTCTGGAAACAGAAGATCCGGGCGCCCGCTTTGACGCTCGCCGACTATTTCCCCCATGCCGCGGATTTTCAAATCCTCCTGCGCAATATCAAAGCCGCTGGAATACTTTATCATGGCCGCCAGACGCGGAGGTGGGTCAGGTGTCTGATTATCAAACAATAAGATGCACGCCGATTGATGAATGCCGCGGCCTACGCGTCCCCGCAGTTGATGCAGTTGGGCCAGGCCAAATCGTTCCGCATGTTCAATAATCATAATGGTGGCGTTTGGAACGTCCACGCCGACTTCAATAATCGTTGTGGCAACCAGCACATCGATTCTGCCGGCACGGAATTGCTCCATGATCTCCCGCCGCTCCAGAACTTCCATTCGTCCGTGCAAAAGCCCGATACGATGGCTTTTCATCACGCCATCCCTGAGGTCATTGAATACGCGCGTTGCGCTGAGCAGCTCGGCGGCATTTTCATCAATTGCGGGAACCACCACGTACCCCTGCCGGCCGGACTGAACCTGTTTGAGCAGGTAGGCATAAACTTCCGCGCGGCGTGCGGAAGTCACAGCGCGCGTGGCAATGGGTTGCCGCCCCGGTGGAAGTTCGTCGATTGTTGAAACATCCAGATCCCCAAACACTGCCATGGCCAGCGTGCGGGGGATCGGAGTGGCGGTCATGACCAGCGTGTGCACACCGGTGTAGCGGCCACGCATCACGGCCCGTTGCTGCACGCCAAATTTGTGTTGCTCATCAACCACGAGCATGGCGAGATTTTTAAATTGTACGGTGTCACTTAATATGGCGTGCGTGCCGATGACCAGACTTATTGAGCCGTCCTGTATGCCCGCCAGCGCCTTTTTTCGGCTGGCTCCGGCAACAGCGGCGGTGAACAGGGTTGTTTTGACACGGCTGTTGCCTAAAAATCTCTCCAGCGAAAGCAGGTGTTGTTGTGCCAGTACTTCCGTGGGGGCCAGCAGCGCAGCTTGTGCGCCGGCGGCGACGGCTGAAAGCATGGCATACAGCGCGACCACTGTTTTTCCGCTGCCGACATCACCCTGCACCAGACGGTTCATGGGATGCCGGGCCGCCAGATCATGACGCAGTTGCACAATGACCCGTTCCTGCGCGGCGGTCAGGGAGAAAGGCAGTAATGCCCGGATGCGTTTGTCCACCATGTCATCGGTGCGCAGGGGATGGGCGTTTTGCAGTTGTTGCTGGTGGTGCCGCTTCATGCCGACGGCCAACTGGTGCAGCAGAAATTCATGAAATGCCAGAGTATGTCTGGCGCGCTGGACATATTTCCACGCACCGGGGCGGTGAATAAGCTCATATGCCTGACGACGGGAAATCAAGCGGCAGGCGGAGAGATTCTCCGGTGCGATCCACTCGCGAATCTGGGGCAGCAAAAGCGGAATATTTTTTTCCATTATCAACGCGATGACCCGGCTGGATAAATCAGCGGAAGCGGGGTAGATGGGCTTCAAATCCGGTGTTTCGCCTTTCGAGCCGGGAGCGGCAAGAAAGTCGATACGGGGCTGAAGCATTTGCGCCCGGGCGTTGAAGAATTTGACTTTGCCCGTGGCCCGGACGCGTACGCCGGGCACGAGCTTTTCCGCCATGAACATTTGATTGAACCATGTCAGCACGCAGCGACCGGAGGGGTCCTCAAGCAGTGCTTCAAACCGGGCGGGACGGCGGCGAATGGCGCGGGTTTGGATGATTTCGCCTTCAATGGACGCAAGTTGATCACTTTGCAGTTGTTGTACGGGAACCTGTCCCTGAGACTGGGCATAATCGCGCGGAAAAAAATGGAGCAGATCGCCGCAGGTTTCCACGCCCATCGCGCGAAACGCCTCCGCACGTTTCGGTCCGACGCCCAGAGCGAATTGCACCGGTGAATCCAGGGGCAGCAATGGCTCGGCAACTTCTGATGATTCTCCGGCCATAGGGGCATTCCATTATCGGGCCAGTTCAACGGCCCGGATTTCGCGCAATACGGTAACGCGGATTTCGCCGGGGAATGTCAGCTCCGATTGCACGCGGTTGGCGATTTCCCGGGCGATCAGACGGGCGCTGGCATCATCGCATTTCTCCGGATCAACAATTACCCGTACTTCACGGCCCGCCTGAATGGCAAACGCCTGTCGTACCTGCGGAAAGCTTGTCGCGATACCTTCAAGTTCCTGCAGGCGTTTAATATACCTTTCCAGAGATTCCCGGCGAGCGCCGGGACGGGCGCCGCTGATGGCATCGGCGGCCATAATCAGCGGTGTGTACGGGGTCGTCGATGGAATATCATTGTGATGCCCGCCGATGGCATTGAGCACAGCTTCCGATTCATTGAATTTGCGGCAGAATTCCATGCCCAGTGCCGGGTGCCCGCCTTCCTGATCATGATCCATCGCCTTGCCGATGTCGTGCAGCAATCCGGCGCGGCGGGCCAAGGTGCCATCAAGGCGAAGTTCATCCGCGAGCATCTGGGCGATATAGGCCACCTCCATGGAATGGCGCAGAACATTCTGGCCATAGCTGGTGCGATAATGCAGACGGCCGAGCATTTCAACAATCCGCGGATGGAGATTGGGAATATTGGCTTCGATGACGGCTTTTTTCCCGACCGTGCGGATATTGTTTTCTATTTCCTTCTGTGTGGCCAGGAAAATTTCCTCGATGCGGGCCGGATGAATCCGGCCGTCGGCAATTAGTTTCTCCAGGGTCTGCTTGGCCACTTCGCGGCGAATGGGATCAAAGCAATTTACAGTAATGACGCCCGGTGTGTCGTCGATAATGACATCAACGCCGGTGGCTTGCTCAAAGGCCCGGATATTGCGGCCTTCCCGCCCGATGATGCGGCCTTTCATATCATCACTGGGAATAATAACCGACTTGGTGGTGCCTTCACTGGTGACTTCCGCGGCGTAACGCTGCATGGCCTGCAGCATAATATTGGTGCTTTTCTGTTTGGCTTCGTCTTTGGCCTGTTCCTCAAGCTTTTCCACCATGACCGCCATGTCGTGGCGCACTTCACCTTCCACGCGTTTCAGCAGCAGTTGTTTGGCATCTTCAAACGATAAATTGGTAACCTGCAGCAGAATTTCTTTTTGCCGTGTCAGTGATTCATCGAGTTGCTTTTCCTTGCTCAGCAGCGTCTTATTTCGTTCATTGATTGATTTCTCGATTGATTCCAGATTTTTTTCCTTGGTGGCCAAGGTATCAAGTTTCTGGTCGAGGGTGTCTTCACGGCGCAGAAGCCGCTGTTCGATATTGCGCATTTCTTCACGCATCGTATCGATTTCCCGCTCAGCCTGCTCGCGGAGCTTTAATGCTGCATCTTTGGCAGATATCTGCGCTTCACGCAAAATATCATCGGATCGGGATTTGGCATCGGCTATGAGTCTGTCCGCGTCCAGTTTGCTGCGGGACATCGCGGCGTTTCCCATGGCTTTCAGTATGATCAGCAAGCCAAGAACACCCACCACCAGACCGGCGATGGCGGCGAGCAGAATAACCAAAGTGGGGTCAAAACCCCCCGTGGCAGCCAGGGGAAGTTCCGGAATTAAAAACTGGGGCATGGTCAACCTCACTAAATCTGCGGCCTGCCGAAGGGCCACGCGGAATGACTTGTCATTTCGCCATAGCTCTCCGTAGCCGTGGATACATCACAACTCGGTTCCGCACCATACGGATCGATGGTTGACACGCACTTGCCTCAATCCTTTTTGCCGCGGTACAACGCGGATAGGGGATTCAGTTGCATATCTATAAATGTGATGATTGATGCCGGAGAATGTATGGTTCAGTTGGTTCCCGTCCAAGCGGGGGCCGAAAGATGGCACAACATCGGAAACCCACGCTCCGCGCGCAATATCAGCGCGGCCGCACCCGGACTGGCGAGCCAATCTCTTGCGGACTGAACCTTATGGACAGATCACCGTTGGCCGCGAAAGCAGCAGGTTTCGGTGACTCAGTCGCGGTTATTAATCCGCAAGATCGAGAGATAAGTCCTGAACAAAACACCCAATTCACCATTCATCAATCTATATCGATCCGACATTACGGATCGTGCCTGGCTCGAAATTAAAACTCCAAACCGGCATAAAAACCAGCCTGCAATGTCGATCTGGGGATTCTATTATTTCCCAAGTCGAAAGGCTTCTACGAAACCTTGCAAGCCGTGTCAACCCAACGAGTTGCGCTGCCTTTCCCGGGCGTGATTCCGTTAACCTCCGAAGGAAGCTAACGGTATTCTTCCGCTTATATAGGATATTACCGCTTTGTTGAAAATTGGTCAACACATAATAAATGCACGAAAAAATATCTGTTTGAACGTTCGCGCACGCAATGCTTCCGCATGTACGCCGGAATATATTTTGAGCCGGCACTCGGTGCTTGTTTTGGCTTGGTCCAAGCAAGCGCCAAAAGAAATCTCGCAAAACGGTCACATTGCCGGCTTGGCGGGAACAATTGCCACTCATATGTGTTTTAATTGTCCGCGAGCTGGTTCATGGTGCTGGCGGTCATGCCGTAAGCGACCTTTGCTGAGGCACTGATCCAGTGATTGGAATCGCCCGTGTAGTGCTTGAGAAAAACGGCAATGGCATGGGCACGCGGCGCGTAGGATGTGTTCCATCGGGCAATGCCCAGTTCAAGCATGGCGTCTATTCGCCACGAAATATCCTGGTCGTATCGGACGATATTTGCCATATCGCCCGAATTTGGATTCAAAACGTCCACAACTTTCATTTTGCCGTACCATTGGGTACTCGCCGCATTGGCCGCGCTGAGGAGTTTGGTCGCGGAATGATATTCGTACTGATTTTTAGTCGGCCCGGATTTGTAGAGCATTCGCAGACCGGCGGTAGCCGATTGAATGTCTTCCAATCCGCACGTTCGCGCATCGACAAACAGCCCGTGCCGCCAGAGCCGATGACCGAAAACCAGTAGACCGGTTAAAGCATGGACCGCATTTTTCGGCTTTTTATCGCTGACGCAACTGGCGGCATACGCCCCGGTCATCTGGCCAATGGCATTGAGGCGGTCCGCTATGGTGTCCGAAGTTGTGGGCAGTCGGACGCCTTTGCCAAAAAGGAGTTCTTTGCGCGACATCGTTGCCGAAGCGGCTTGCTCAATAATCTTAACGATGGCATGAATTTCCGGCGAGGCATCGGGAGTGGCGTTGGAAGCAAGGTCTTTCAGCGCATTGCGATTATTGGACAGGGCTTCCACTTGTTTATAGGCCTGAATGTACAGCTTCCCGGCACCCGAGCCTGACGGAGCCGGTGTCAGGTCGCTGATGCTGGCGTTGATGGTAATGGGTTTCATAAATCCATGGGCCATCGTGTGATACGTGGGCTGGCCAATGGAGTCCGGGCCTGCAAAAATGTAAACCATAACCCCTGCAATTATGATGAAGATAATCGCAACGGCGATACCGATTTTATAGTTCATGGCAACTTCCTGTTATTCCGCCAGGTCGGATGGCCGGTCAATACCGATTATTGGCCCTGTAACCAAAGGCTGATGCATCAAACGGCGGCAATCTGCCTCACTATATTTTCTATCGGCGTTTGGACACAGGTAAAAATAGGGGTATCGCGCACGGTAAACCGGCTGCCTTCTGTTTCCCGGAGTTCCTGCACGAGATCCAGGAAATCTCCCGGTTTATCGGTCTCAAATGCCACGACAAATTCCTGATCATCCAGCCCGAAACTGTAGGTCGTGTTGAGTTTCACGGACGGGTAGCGATTGCCTACCATGATGTGTTCGTCCATGATGCCTTGTCGGGTTTGTTTGCTTAACAGGTACCATTCCCGCGTTTTGACAAATGGATATACAAAAATATATTTACGTTTGCCCGGTACAATGCTGGTGCGGGTGTCATCATGCGCGGGATCAATTTTATCCACATAGGTGCTGCGCTTGCTCTGGGCAAGATAGCAGAACGGCTGAACCAGATATCCCGCGACCGGCAGGCGATGGATCGCGGCGGTGAATTCCTGAATGGCATCAAGATCGTAGGAGATTTTCCAGAACATGATATCCACATCAGGCCGCGTGCCGACACAACTGTATGGAATCAGCAGCATCTTATGCTGATCCTGCTTTTGTACGAGTTCAACAAGCTCATGGAGCATCTGAGCCTGTGCGTTTTGCGGCAGCCGGCGAAATTCGGGCAGTAGTTTGTAAAATGAGAACGACACAAATTGCCGCCGAACTTCCGCCCTCGCGCCAGCCGCTGGTTGTTCTTTCACGCCGGTGTGCGCCAATGTTGATGCACCCGGGCGACCACTGGCCGTGGCGGGGGTTGAGGACGTCGTGGTTTCAGTCATGATAAAACTCCAGCAAATCGCGGAGGCTTGGCCGCCGCATTCCATAGCGTAACTGATTTTAGGAACAAAGGCGCATAAATTCACCTGTCGGCGAAAATATTTCTCGGATTACGGCAGGTATGATAGTTGATCACATGACGCTGTATGGCGATCAGGGGGGAGGCTCCGATGGTGTCATTAAACCCCGGGGGGCCAGAACCTGTGATCATCGCCAGCGGCAACTGCATCAGAAAAGTGATTACTTACCCGCGCGAGCGGCCTGAATGGGTGCCTTGCCGCTCGGGCGTAAATGCCGCAAGAAATTCAGCATTGGTTTTATAACGGCGCATCATGCGCAGGAGTTGCTCCATGCCTTGTGCCGGATCGCGCTGGAGCAATTCCCGGCGGACCAGTGCGACTTTTCGTGTGGCTTCCGGGCCCAGCAGCAATTCTTCTTTGCGGGTGCCCGATGCCGGCAAATCAATGGCTGGCCAGACCCGGCGCTCGGCCAGGCGGCGCGACAGCACCAGTTCCATATTGCCGGTGCCTTTGAATTCCTGAAAGATCAGATCATCCATCCGGCTGCCGGTTTCGATCAAAGCGGAGGCGATAATGCTCAGCGACCCGCCATGTTCAATATTTCGTGCAGCGCCAAAAATGGCGCGTGGTTCCAGCAGGGCGCCCGAATCAACTCCGCCCGACATCGTGCGGCCCGAACTGCCGACAAAATGATTGAAGGCTCTTCCCAGACGTGTCAATGAGTCCAGCATCACAATAACGTGATGGCCGAATTCCACCATGCGCCTGGCGCGTTCAATAACCAAGCGGCTGGTTCGAACGTGGGAAAGGACATCTTCGTCATTGTTGCTGGCCCAGACTTCGGCGTTAAGCGTGCGACGGAAATCGGTAACTTCTTCCGGGCGTTCATCCACGAGAAGAATAAAAACCTTCATATCCGGGTGATTGGTCAATACCGCCTGAGCGATTTGCTTGAGCAGCGTGGTCTTTCCGGTTTTCGGCGGAGCGACAATCAATCCGCGCTGTCCGCGGCCGATGGGGGTCAGCATATCCATGATGCGCATGGAATCCGGGCCGCCGGGCGTTTCCAGACGTATGCGTTCCCGCGGATCAATAACGGTCAGATCCCCAAAGGCTGGCAATGCCCAGTATTTTTCCAGGCTTTGATCCATGACGTTGACGATTTCCGTTACCTGCGGCGCCGGGCCGCGTGTCGCGGGCTTGGTATTCACGGTAAGCGTCAGACCGGGGCGCAGGTGTGCTTCTTCAATGATGGCGGCGGAGACGGTGGGATCGGCGGGGACCGGTTTAAATTTTCGTTGCTCGGAGCGGATAAAGCCGACGCCTTTGTCGGTGATTTCCAGCATGCCGGTAACTTGTTTTTCAACTTTTTCAACAACCTGATTTTCTGACACTTCAGTCAACTCCGTTTAGCTTTCGGACGGATCAATTCTGGATGATCCGTAATAATTCCTTCCACACCGATGGCCGCACACGCGGCCACAGAACCGGCGTCATTGGGGGTGTAGGTCCAAACCCGCAGATGGCGTTCCCGGGCGGACTTGATTCGTTCCATATTCAGAACCCCGGTGTTCAACCCCAGAATGCCTGCGCCAATCGTGGCACAGATATCGGGCAACTCCGGTTGCCAGGCGTCGCTAAGCAGGCCGATGGTGGCATCAGGCATGCTTTTGTGGACCGCTTTGAGAATATCTCGCTCAAAGCTCAGTATCACCGACGTCTCACGCATGGCAAATTCATCAAGAATTCGCCGCAGCAGAATCGGATCCATCGGCGTTTTTATCTCCAGAACCGCAATGGCATCATCGCTGATGGCCTGTAACGCTTCGGTTAAAAGCGGTATGCGTGTGCCGGCAAAACGCGGATGTTTCCAGGACCCGGCATCGAGTCTCAGTAAATCCAGTCGGGTCAAATCAGCCACGGCCCCAGTGCCGTTGGTGGTTCTATCCACCGTCGGATCATGCAGAATAACTGGAATGCCGTCTTTGCAAAGACGCACATCCATCTCCACAGCTCGAGCGCCGAGTCGAATCGCCTCGTCGAAAGCGGCCACTGTGTTTTCTGGGGCTTCAGCCGATGCTCCCCGATGGGCAATAGCCATCACGGCAGCGTTAGCCATGTGCATGTTATAACAGGTTGCGGCAAAGGTTAAAAGCGCCCGGCTTACTTTAACCTGTTTTTATTGCTCCGATTTCCATATTCTTGCTTCAACGCGGCGGAAAAAGAATTAAAAAAGGGCAACACCAGGCTTTTCCTGTTAGTCATCAGCCAACGCCCGCCAGATCGAGGCAATGAGGCTGAATATTGTGGCCATGGTCAACAGCATCCACTGTCCGAATGTCATTTTCCATCCCAGTGCGCCCGCCATGATCCATTGCATCAGGCCCTGCGTGCCCCATATTGGAATCCAGCAGCTTAGTACCAGCAATACCCAAAGTATCATGCCGGTAAAGCCGGCTTCCGCCACGGCGTTATCGGCAATTTCCCATCCCGTAGCCGCGCCCGCGATAGCACCGATGACCGGTTCCACCAGCATCCAGGAGCCTTTGGAAAACAATTGCGAGATAAAGTAAATCACGACCCATGCCGCAATAACCCACAGTATCTTCTTGCCCAGAAATCGCAGCAGACGGAAGAGGTCGTCGAAAATGGACAACAGACTTTGTGCCATCGATACACACGCTTTATTTTCCTATGCCAATAACCTTCGCGCCAATACCGCCAGTAACCAATTGGCGGTCCCCCGAAACCGCGATTGTCTATTTTATGCCTATGACCGATGTACAGTCCAGTGGCGTGCTGATTTATAATTTCCCAAAGAGCCGATGCAGAATTTTTCGTTCCAATGCCGGATCGTGGCCGACACGCATCCAGTAAGCCCCCCCCGCGGAGGGAGTCGCGCGATGCGATTGCAATGCTGAGGAATTGTTGCCAAATGCTGAGGCTCCAAAAAATGCAACATTGCCCACGGATCCCTGCGGGTTTTCCTGTCGCTCGACAAGTGCTTCAACGGTTATGTTGAAAGTGTGCGGTTTGTCGGTTCGGCTGATCACCACGCGTATGGTTCGACGGAATGTATTAATGGTGCCTTCCATGAGTTCGGGAAAGGTTGTGGCGTCAGGACGCCACCATTGAAGAATTTCCGGGCCGGTTCGGTAGCGGGTGGTCATAACACCCAGGCGGTAGCTGGCCCATTCGATGGTGTAACCCATGTGGATCAGAAGATGCTTTGTATGTCTCCAGATGTTGTCATAGTGCTCGATGGCAATTTGGCGAGTCGTCCCGTTGCGGGTATTGGCGAACCAATTCGGGGTCTTATGGTCAGAATGTTGCGCCGTTTGGGTGCGTAACATGACATTACTCGCACGCTTGGCCGGATGGCTTGTTGCCGCGGGGCGGCTTAAAGCCCAAGGGGGGCCAAGGACCGCAGGTTTCAGCGGCACAATGGAAGAGTGACATCCGGCCAGCGGTGTCAGCATTAAGGTAATCATCAGTAATCGCGGAAGACTCAACTTCATGATTTTCATTGTAACAGAATTTTTCCAGATGACATCGTGCAAAAGTCAGATTGTCCGGAACGGGTTTCCCATTGGATAGTGGACTTTATGCTCTGCGCGCGGTTGGTAAACGTGTTGGGTGGTTAATCAAAAAATAAAAAAATGGATTCTTTTTGCTTGACGAATCTGGTAATCTGGGTTTTATTAAGAGTCCTGATGCGAGCCTGCGCGGTGCCATTGACCGAAGTCTTGGCGGCGCAGCGGGTTAAATTTTTTTGTTCGGGGGTGGCGATCCCTGATTCTTAACCGGGCGACGAGGTGGAGTAGACTTTCGTGGAGCTGCGGCTCGGCGTAAGATACATCCAGATGGCGGATCAGGTCTGGTCCGACATTCGAAATTCCCGGAGTTGCATCAGCGCTTGCCGGAGGTCTTCATGGCCAGTTCACAATCAGCATGGGGTATCGATGTCGGCACGACGGCGATTAAAGCTATTAAGCTGCGCCGCGAGAACGACAAGGTATTTCTTGAAGCCATGGAGGTTATTGAGCACGGACATTTTTTAAGCGAGCCGGACGTGGATCGGCGGGAAGTTGTCCGTGAAAGTTTGGCGCGATTTCTCGAACGCTATTCGCTGCATGGTGAACAGGTGTTTATCGGAGCTCCGGGGGCGACGAGCTTTTCGCGCTTCGTCAAGCTGCCGCCGGTTGAACCTCGCAAGATTCCGGAAATTGTCCGCTTTGAAGCGATCCAACAGATTCCATTTCCATTGGATCAAGTTAATTGGGATTATCACAGCTTTCGAAATTCTGACAGCCCGGATGTTGAAATCGGCATTTTTGCCATTAAGACCGATTTGGTCGGTGCCATCCTCGCTGATTTTCAATCATTGGGCATCACTGTTCATGGACTGCAACTGGCGCCTCTGGCCGTATACAACGCAGTGGTTCATGAAGGCAAAGGATTGGATAAAGGGACGATCTTCCTGGATATCGGGGCCGACCATACAGATATGATTGTGGTCGATCAGGGAAGATTGTGGCTGCGCAACATCAATCTGGGTGGCAACAGTTTCACCGAATCACTGGCGAAAAGTTTCCGCTTTGCGTTTAAAAAGGCGGAATCTCTGAAAAAGACCGCGGCTACCAGCAAATACGCCCGGCAGATATTTCAGGCAATGCGGCCGACATTTGCGGATGTTGTCGCGGAGATCCAGCGGTCCATCGGTTACTACAACAGTTCTCATCGGGAAAGCCGGGTGGAACAGATAATCGGCATGGGCAATCCATTCCGTCTCTCTAATCTGCAGAAATACCTCCAGCAATATCTGGGTATGGAAGTAGCTCGGCTTGATGGTTTTACCAAAATTGAAATTGATGACGCCAAGATGGCTGCGGGGTTAAGCGATCAGGCCCTCGGTATGACGGCTGCTTATGGTTTGGCGCTTCAGGGCGTCGGTCTGGCAACCATTAATACAAACCTGCTGCCGGTTGAAATCGCGCGGCAAATGATATGGCGTAAAAAGTATCCGTGGTTTGCTGCAACGGCGGCTTTGTTTGTCCTGGGTGCTGCGGCATCGGCGGCACGTTATTCTATGGATTCGTCCGCATACGACTCCAGCGTTAATACGCCCGAAGTGCAGCAGGCCAAAACGCACATTCTTGCCGAATCTTCGTTGCGGAGCCAATACACCTCCATCAGCAATACTTACCAGTCCAATGTTTCCAAAATTAATTATTACCTGGATTTGGGAAAAAAGCGGGAAATCTGGCCGCAAATTATTGGTACTCTATATGAATCGCTGCCTCAGGCCATGAGCAAAAAGCCGGCTGATCTAAAAGATCCCGATTCATGGAAAATTGTGCTCCAGTCCGTCACATCCACGTATGAAACGGTGCTGTCGGATCAGGTTGCCTCCACGAACGGTCAGTCCGCGGAACCGACCGCGCCGAGGAGAACTGCTGGTACTGCGGCAACGACTCCGACTGGCGGTGGATTCCAACTGGTGGTCAGTGGTTATACGCCATATCAAAATTGGGGCAAAATTCTACAAGAATTCCAGGATCGGCTTGAAAAATTTGCCGGCCCGGCGGCCAAAAAGAGTTTCACGATCAAAATCGTCAAAGGTTCTCTGGCCACCTCCCGGATTGGCGATTTGATGGGTGGCGGGGGCGGCGGTGCTAATTCCGGTGGCATTGGATTTATACCATGGGGATCGGTCCTTGGTCCCTTCTCCGGCGTATTTCTTCCAGCATTTTTACCAAAGACAACGACCACCGCACCGGCCAATGGCCAGAATCAGAATGTCATTCCACAAAACAATATGCCGGGGTTTCCCGGCGGAATGCCCCAAGGGGGATTCAGGCCTCCCGGTGCATTCGGTGGCGGCCCTCCCGGTGGATTTGGTCCTCCGGGCGGATTTGGACCTCCCGGAGGGTTTGGGCCTCCCGGTGGATTTTCTCCGGGCGGGATGCCCCCGTCTGGCGGTGCCAACTTCAGTTTCAGCAACCAGGGTGCTGGAGCGATCCAGGGAGCGATTGATCCCAATACCAAGGCGTCTCTGAACGATGCGACCGCGTTTCAGATGATTGTCAATGTTTATGTCCATTAAGGACGTAATGCGGTAGGGCCGCTGTCGGGCTGTGTGATGGACTGACGGAAGCGGCTTTTGAATGTATGCCAATAACACGAGCTGGATGAAATCCGAAACCTCGGATTGATTCAACTGGCTGGAGGTTTGGATGAAATTTATCAAGGCCAATCTGATACCGATTATCTGCGGCATTGTGATTTTGGCGTCGATCGTGGTGTTGTTCTATCCCTTGAGTTCCATGGGGGCCAAACTTCGCAGTAAAATGACCGCCGCGTTGTCTCAGGCGCAGGTCGCACAGAGTTTGCGCACCACTTCTCTGCATATTCCCGGTCATAAGCGATACAGCGGGCCTGTCACACCACCGATTATTGCGGCGCGGTTGAAAGTTCAGAAATACATTGAGTCCCAATCTGAATCAGTGAAACAGGAATATATTACACTTAACGCCTGGGGGCGGGTGGAATTTACTCCGCAGGGCCAGATTGCCAAGGACCCGCGGCATCATGAAATTCCCCTTCTGGCGGGGATGCCAATGGCGGGAATGCTTCCGAATCCGCCGCGATTTTTGACCACGCGGCGAGCCTTTCGGCGGCAGTATCGACGGCTCTTTATGAACAATCCTCAGAACCGTTTCTGTTTTCTGACGCGCATGGATGCCGGAATGCCGCCCAGTACGCGGCATATCACCAATCTTGTCGATGCGCGTCTGAAACAGATGCAGGACGCCATGCCGCAAGGGTTTCAGAGCAGCAACTCGGCCAGCACCTCCGAACAGAAGAAAATCCAGGATTCCATTATTCGTCGGCAGGTATTTCTCGCAGCTTCAAAATGCAAAGTTTATGCCGATCGGGCCAGTTTTCAGGAACGTAATTTTGTGTTGAGCCGGCACCTTCCGACGGCATCTCAAATTTATGAAGCATTTGTTGATTCATGGATACAAAACGATATTGTCAACGCGATCAGAGCCATGGACCAAAGCAGTCCCAACGTCAGTCTGTCGCCGTTGAAACGATTGATTCATATTACCATCGGAACCGATGCGCCAACTGCCCTGACTGGCCAGACACAATCACAACAAAGCGGAACCGGACCTACTATGGTGCCGGATGGCGGACTGTTTCTCGGTGCGCTTCCGGCTACATCGTCTAATGCAGTGGGTCCTCCGGGTGGATATCCGGGCGGTCCGCCAGGCATGCCACCGGGAGGCTTCGGCCCTCCGGGTGGGTTTGGACCTCCCGGCGGTTTTGGGCCGCCGGGAATGTCAACCGGTGCCCCCTCAACAGGTGCGACAAAAGGTGCCACAACGGGTGCCATATTGACCAATCATTTCAGCAATGACAAGCATCAGATCACACTTGTAGCCATAAGTGTTGTGGTGCAGGCGGACCGTATCAATGACTTTATCAATCAACTGTACCGCCAGAATAATGGTTACACAGTGCTGCAGATGAATCTAACAACCGTTGATCCGATTAATGCCATAACCAATGGTTATGTATACGGTAAAGTTCCCGTGGTTCGTGCGGATATTCTGATGGAAGCACTGTTTTGCACACCATGGAATGAGCCATTGATGCCCCCGGCATATCGTGCTCGATTGAGCTTGCTGAAGACGACGCCGGCGGCGCAACCTTGAGTTACCATAACTTCAGAACGGAAATTGGTGATCGACCATGAAGAATATTAATCCCATAGAGCGCCATGTCGAAAAGCTCGTTCTTGGAATCGGCGTACTTTTTGCGGGCTGGCTGGTTTACAAAAATTTTGCGCATGATCCCAATCAGGTCCAGTCGCCTGTTCAGCCGGGTTCAATGGTGGCCCCCGCCGATGTCGGTTCGGTTATCACGTCGCAGGTGCGATCTCTGGAATTGGCTATTCAGCAGCAGAAAAATCGACCGATCAACATTGGTCAATTGCCCGATTACGTCAAAAAGCTGGTTGATAAGCAAACCAGCCCCTTGCCGCCAACGCTTGTAGCTGTATCAAAGGTTCCATTTGCCCCTTATAACACTGCCCTGGCGTTAACCTCGAGCCAGCGCGGCCATGGCCTGATATTTATGACGGCGTCGGCGCCGGCGTTACCTGCACCTGAAGCCAGTCAATCGCAGGCCGTGGTCTATCTGCCACCAACTTCCGATACGACCGGAACCGCGAATCAACGGGCGGGCTATATTCCCCGCACCCGTACTTCAAATTACATGACGCAATTTGAAAATGCCAACAATGGTGCCAGCACTCTGCCAACCAAGGGAATGTTCTGGGTAACGCTGAAAACCCAATTCCCAATGGACAAGTGGCTGGCCAGCTTGTCCGCCAAGGGACAAAAGCTCACCGCCAACGAGTCCGCACTGCCAGCGCCTTATCATATTACTGCGTTCTACCGTGTTGAGGTCCGGCGACAACGGCTTTTGGCAAATGGACGTTGGTCCGCGTGGAAGCGCATTTCAGGCTTGAATTTGAATCCATTGCCCAGGCTCAATTTTCGCGATATGAGTTATGGCCAACGTTCGACGTTGCTCGGGCAATTAAATGGTATTGTTTCCGAAATTTTAGATCCTGTATTTTATGACACGCAGGAAGTTCAGCGTCGCGCAATTGCACCAGCCCCCAATGCTCAGCGCCCGCATCCTTCGATGCCTCCGACCAATATTGGCCCTCCGGGAGGGTTTGGTCCTCCGGGAGGCTTTGGACCTCCCGGTGGATTTGGCGGCGGCCCTCCGGGCGGATTTGGCCCTCCGGGCGGTATGCCAACGCCGCGGCCGCAAGTGCATCAACAGCAACAGCCTGCAACCCCCGCGTTGTCTCCATTTCAGGTGCATGCCCGGCAGTCGCAACAGGTTCAGTTGCCGCCGCTGGTGTTGCCGGGACAAACCTTGCCAAGCAGCGGCAATGTGCCGGGTATGCCAAACCAGTTCCCCGGTGGCTTTGCTCCTCCGGGCGCTACCGGCGCAACGACCACTGCCCCTGCGGGCCCCGCCAGCCTCACGGACATGACCAATGTTCCAGTGCGATTCTATGACACGCATGTGACTCCCGGTGATACCTATCGTTATGAAATTCGGGTGGTAATGTACAATCCGGTGTTTGATTTCCCCAACCGCCTGGACAAGCCCGCCTTGCGCCATCAGCAGTGGTTGCGATCTCCGTGGAGCTTGCCAAGCCCATCCTTGCGTGTGAACAGCGATTTGTATTTCTTCATCTCCAGTGCTCAGGTTTCGCGTGGTTCGGTTACCTTTCAGCTCTTTAAATGGGTGCGTGGTCAATGGCTCGAAGGCAGCCAGACCGTTCGCCTGGGTGAACCGATCGGTGATAAGGAATCTATTTCGGTCATTACCAGCAGTGGGACCCTGGCACCGAAAATTGTAGACTTCCATACGGGCTATAGTCTGGTGGACGCCGTCCGGCAACCGTCGAACCAAAGTATTAACGTCATTCTGGATGGGCCGGACAATAAATTGCATCTGCGAAATTCGCTGTGGGATTCGACCGACCCGCAACTGCAGAAACTCAATAATTTAAGTAATGAAATTGGAGCGCCACCGCCTGCGGCAACCGGGCAAAATGGCAATCCGTGATGATGAAGTTTCTCGGGAGCGGAAGACTTTCGGTGAATAAAAATGGGATTGTAGTTGCAAGCTGGCAAAATCGGTTTTAGGATACGCGTGTTTATCGGCGGGTTGTCGAACGAAACACTTTGGCAAAACAAGGGTATAGAAGACATGTAGATGTTTTTTATAAGCTCAAGAGGTTGGCGGACGGTTGGTGCCGAACGCTATTTGGTTTGAAGTCTGATCGGGATCGGTACACGGTAACAAGCTGATTCCACAGTTAATGTCCGGATGTAGGAGTAGTAGCCTTGAATACCCAGAAGCGTTCAAAAATTCTTGCTGTTGGTGTCGCGGGAGCGTTGCTGGCGGGTGCAAGCCTTCCATTGCTTCCCTTTGCCATTGCTCACGCGGAAGCTCAGTCGTCATCTTCGACGACCCTGCTGGATCGCGGAACGCAACTCATCAGTCAGCATGAGTATCAGACCGCCAAGCAGGTGTTGCTGTCCATTGATCCATCCACGCTTAGCGCGGCGGATCAGACGCGCCTCGCATCGCTGCTGCAAAAGGCGGATGCCGGTATTGCCGGCATGTCAATGGATTTGACCGTGTACCACAACGCTACCGCGTCATTGCAGGACGGACATTACGCGCACGCTGCCAAACTTTTCGCATACCTCATTAAGAGTCCGGATGTTTCACCGGAGCTGAAAAGCGAAGCTGCGGATAACCTGGCGCTCACGCGCGCCAAACAACAACAATTGGTCCCCCAGATGAAATCCCTGTTGCAGGACGCCATTCACTCTTATCAGGCCGGCAACTTTGACGCGGCCGAAATGGATCTCAATAAGATTCAGGTTTCGGGAGCTGATCTCGGTGATCAGGCTGATCAAGTTTCGCACTACCAGTACCTGATCGCTCAAAAACGTGTTCAGCAGGTACGTGAACTTGAAGCGGCCCAACAGGCCAAGGTTGCTTCCGCCGCAAGTTCCCCCGCAAGCTCCGCCGAACAGAAAGCCGCCGCTGAGAAGAAATTGCTCGCCCAGCAACAGGCTCAGGAAGCTCAAAGAGCCGCAGCCACTCAGGCGGCCGAAAACTTGAAGAATCAACAGGCCGCCAAAGAAGCGGCCGCGGCAAAACTCGCGGCTCAGCAGAAGGAAGCTCAACAGAAGCTGATGGCCCAGGAAGCTGCGGCCCGAAAACTTGCTGAGGAAAAACAAGCCCAGCAGGCCAAGCAGGCCGCCGCGGAAAAACTGGCGGAACAACAGAAACTCGAAGCAGCGAAAGCCGCTGCCGCGCACAAATTAGCGGAAGAGAAAATGCAGGCTCAGCAGGCGGCCGCGGAAAAAGCCGCTGCGGCTAAATTGGCGCAGCAGCAGCAAATGGCGCAACAGCAACTCCTTGCACAGCAGCAAACTCAGGAACAGCAGGCGGAACAGGCGCGACAAGCTGCAGCCGCAGCCGCCGCACAACAGGCCGCGGCCATGCAGGCTCAAGCGGCCGCTACTCAAAAGGCGGCCATGGAGGCACAGCAGCCAAAACCGGTCGCAACAGCCGAGGCAGCTACTGTTGCAAACTCGGTAAAGGCGTCTCCCGCCCCGGCCACAGCTGCAACTTCCACCCATAACACCACGCCCGCTCCTGCTCCCGCACCGGTCATGGTTATGTCGCCAACGACAACAACATCGCCCGCTAAGGCCGCTGCTGCCACCATGCCGGCGACACCGGTTGCCGCGGTTGCCAAGCCATCCCTGGCGGAAATTGAGCGCGAACGTGCCGCCGCCCTGGTTGTGAAAGCTGATAATGATCTGCGCAATGCGGATTATCAGCAGGCTGTTGCATTGTATAACGATGCCTTGGCTCTTGATCCCAAAAATGAAGCCGCGGCGATGGGACTTCGCAATGCGCAGAAACTGGCGTTGGGGCAATCGCCCGGTTTGCTCTCGCAGCAAATTTACGATCAGGCCATTCAGGCTCAGCGTGCCCAGGTTCTTTTCGATAATGATTTGCAGCTTTCAAACAAAGCAATGGAAGCCGGTAAATATCCCCAGGCTGTGGATCATGCCAATGATGGCTTGGCCACCATTGAGGCCGCGCGTGGCATTCTGACAGCCGGTGATTACAACCAAATGAAGGCTCGGGCTCAACAACAGCTTGCCATAATCGAGCGGCAACAAGCTCAAGCGCAGGCCATATCTCAGGCTAAACGGGCTCAGGAAGTAACGCAGAGCCAAATGCAGATTGAACATCAGCTCGCGGTGCGTCGCCAGCAACAGATCAATCAATTGATGGGACAGGCACGCGAATATTTCAAACAAATGCAATATCAGCAGGCGCTGGACACCCTTAATCAGGTCATCGCCATTGATCCGCAGAACAATACCGCATTGTTTATGCAGGAAATGGTTTCCGATCAGATTCAGTACAATGAATGGAACAAATATCACAAGCTCCGGTCGGAAGCCGAACAGGCTCAGGAAGTCAAGGGGCAGGAATATATGATTCCCTACCCCAACCTGGAAATTTATCCGCAGGATTGGCCGGAACTCAGCCGGATGCGCGAGGCCGAACAGCATAATTCTGAATCCCCTGCGGATAAAGAAGCCCGGTTGGCTTTGGCCCGGAACGTGTCCAAAATTGTCGTTAACAATCAGCCGTTCTCGGATGTTGTCCGGTTGCTGCGGCAGCAGACCGGTGCCAATATTGTTGTAAACTGGAACGCGTTGAATAACGCCGGTGTGCAACGAAACACGCCGATCAGTTTGACCTTACGCGGCGTGCCTTTTGAAAAGGTTCTCTCGCTGGTTCTGCAGCAGGCGCAGGGCAACGGTGGTACACAATTGGGTTACAGTATCAGTGGTGGCGTATTAACCATTTCCACCAATGATCAATTGGCTCAACAGAAAACCACACGCGTATTTGATATTCAGGACTTGCTGGTGCAGGCCCCGAATTTCACCGCTCCGTCATTTAATCTTCAGAATCAGAGCAATAGCAGTGGCGTGCAGGTCAGCAGCGGCAGTTCCGGCGGTGGCGGCGGAGCAGGAAGCTCAAACCTGTTTTCCGGTGGCGGCGGCGGTGGTGCCGGCGGCCAGCAGCAAGTCGGCAAGACTCGCGCTCAGATGGTTACGGAGATTACCCAGCTAATTGAAAACACGGTCGCCCGAAATTCATGGATTGATAACGGGGGAACCGTTGGCTCAATTCGCGAAATTAATGGCCAGTTGGTTATTACCCAGACACCCAGTAACCTGGAAAAGGTTTCCGGGCTGCTGAAACAATTGCGCGAAACCCGCTCGGTGGAAATTTCCATCGATGCCCGCTTCCTTTATGTAACTACCGGCTTCTTAAATGATTTCGGCTTCTCCTGGAGTTTGGGTTTCGGCAACATGTTTGGTTCTAACGTGGGAACGATTGGTACCGCCCCCGGGTCGACAACGCCTTCTATTACAGGCCCGGTCAGCATCACCAACAACACCACAACCTATGCCACGCCACAGACGACCGGCGTTACCAACTCGATTGGGGGGGATTATTCGGTGCCTTCGCTCAGCCTCAGTGGTGGTATTCTTTCCAATTATCAATTGTCTCTGCTCTTAAACGCCACGCAGATCAACAAGCGCAATACCCTGCTGGAAGCTCCGCGGATCACATTGTTTAATGGTCAACGCGCCACCATGATTGTCGAAGACGTGCAGAACTATGTGCAAAGCTTTACGCAAACCGCCGGAACAGGCGGCTTGGTTGGTGGTGTCGGTGGCGTTGCCACGAACTTGAACGTGCTGCCATTGACAACTGGATTGAGCCTCTCTGTCCAGGCGACGGTTTCATCCGATGACCGTTATGTCATCATGACCATCATCCCCCAGTTGTCTCAGTTGTTAAGCCTGCAGACCTTTAATATCAACGGTCAAAATACCGCAACAGCTGGTGCGGCTACAGCATTCCCCGGATTCGTCCAGTTGCCGCAAACGCAGATCACGGAAGTGTCCACGACGGTATCGGTACCTGACGGCGGAACGCTGCTGCTGGGCGGCGAACGTCTTGCCGGTGAAACCACAATTGAGGCCGGTGTTCCGGTGCTTTCACAGATTCCGATTATTAACCGCCTGTTCACAAACACTTCTACAACCAAGGACAACTTGGTGCTTTTGATACTGGTTCGTCCACGGATCATTATCCAGAAGGAATTTGAGAAAAAGCAGTTTGGTCGCAATTATTGAAAATAAGCTCTGCGATCCGATATTGCAGTGAAATTCAGGCCGGAGATGTTTACATCCCCGGCCTTTTTTTTGCGTTGATTTGTCGGCCGGATACTTGTTTTTTGCCTCTGTTCTGCTAGACTATGGAGCTTTGTAATTGCCGGGAAACCGGTTGGCGCTTGGCACGGAGTGTGCGGTTATGTCATTAGATCGAAGCCTCAAGGGTAAAAGCACGTTGGAACGGCACCGTAATGTTCTCAAGAGAACAGAACGCATTGACCTGCTTGAAGATAACGATAAGTGGAGCGAAGGGAAGTCTGGTGTGTACAACCTTCCAAAGGTTGCGCATCGCAAGGCAGTAGCCGCCAAGAAGGCACCCAAGGCTGAAGCCGCTGGCGCAACCGCAACGGCACCCGGTGCGGCCGCTGCACCTGCCGCTGCTGCCGCCGCCCCCGCGGCAAAAGGCAAGAAGTGATCACCCGGAACCGTCAAAACGCATGGGCCTTGCGAATGCAGAATTCCCATGCGATTGCCGCTGCTTTTGAGCTGGGTCCATTCACAAGTCCGCCCAGAATCACTGGCTTGTTATGCCCAATAGCCGGATTCGCAATTCGAGATTTTCATGGCTCGCAAGCGGTCTTTATCAACAAACCTGTTCCAGCCGGGAACGCTTGTTCTCGCTGCGCTTTGCCTGATGGCCGGCATCTGGCTGGGGCACCTTCGGAACAATATTCCCGCCTCGCATCCACAGGCGAATAGTTCGCTGAAGGTCTATTTTTCTCCGGATGGCGGCGCCACTCGTGAATTGGTTCGACTGATCTCGGCCGCCCGAAAAAGCGTTGAGGTTCAGGCGTACAGCTTTACCAGTAAGCCTGTTATCAAGGCTCTGATCCATGCCAAAGACCGTGGCGTGGATGTGGAAATAATCCTCGATCGTTCCAATGTGGAGCGTAAAAATTACCGTACACACACCTATCACCGCTTAATCAGTGCCGGGTTGGATGCTGTCTACACTGCTGGCATTCCAACCTATATTGATGATCGCTACCTGATCGCCCATAACAAAGTTATGCTTATTGATGGCCAAACCCTTATTACGGGAAGTTTTAATTTCAGTTACGCGGCCGCTCATTTCAACGCCGAAAATATGCTGGTAATAAAAAATATTCCGAGCCTGATTGAACAATATCAGAAAAATTTTGAATTTCATGAGAAAACCAGCCAACGCTACAAGCCCGGCCTGGTTCTCAAGCACCAGTTTCATTTCCCCCACTATCATTAAGTACTGTTATGCTATTGGCGATCCTGGAACATCGCGGCGGTGCAACCGCTGGAATGGCGGAAGCCTTCCGCTTTCCCCGCGGTGCCGCTGACCGGTAAAAAATAGAACATTTCTACTTGTCAATACCCGATTCCGGTTATCATAATCAACGCATTGGCTGGTTGATCCGGGGCATGGCACTGATGGCTGGTAAATATATATTTCTGATTGTCGCACCATTGCTGCTGACGGGCTGCGGATTTCTGTCTCTGGGAAAGCCCAGCTTGGCCAGTGATGATCCCGCCCAGAAAATTCCCGCTATCAAACGGGCTGCCCGCCATCATGACCGATCAGCAATTCCTCTGCTTGTAAAAGCTTTATCCAGTCAGGATTCAGCCATTCGCTTTTATGCCATATACGCCTTGCATCAATTAACGGGGCATGACTTTGGATATGTTTATTACGCGGCCAAGGCCCGGCGCAGGATGGCTGTGGCACGCTGGAAGATCTGGCTGGCCGCGCAAAAATCGGTCCATTTGAGCCCGCCGCTCAGCGCGTCACCTGGAACCGCCGACACCTCTAAACTGGCGGGAGGGCCGTCATGATATTTATGAAAAAGCCGGTCCGAAACGTCTCTCTTGGGACGGTGGAAAATTTGGGCTTCGGACGCATTTTTTACCGCCTTAACGCCGGTATGACCTTCGAACTCATTCCGCATTTACGGATAGAACTTCTGGAAATAGTGGATCACTTCAAACCTCGAAAACTGATATTTGAACTTGAGCAGCTCAATCGCTTCAGCGGCGCGGGCCTGGCGATACTGGTGCAGATTCTCCGGCATCTTCCACCGGATGCCCAACTCTATCTGGCGCATCTGCATAAAGAAGTTCGCGGGGTTATTGAAATCGCTCATCTCGATGATCTGGTCATTATCATAGATGACCTGCCCGCCGCACAAGCCGCGGAACTGTTGGCCGGTTCGTCCTGCCCGGTTCCCAAAGAATGTCCGGGTTGCGTGCCACCGTCTTCCAGCAATCTCCCGGGTCAAAGATTTGGAGGAGCTGATGCGCGCGGCAATTGAATTTTTCGGCGATTTTTTTTATCTGCTGCTCGATACACTCCGAGCCATCACACCGGCATTATCAACCGGTCGCGGAAGATCACTGGCCTGGCGGAATGTATGGATACAGATGAATCGCATTGGCGTGGAAAGTATTCCCATTGTCTGCCTGGTGATGTTCTGTATCGGGGCGATCTTGGCGATGCAGATGGCGCCGGAACTCGCCAGGTTCGGCATTGTTCCAGTAACTGCCGACGTAGTGGCACTTGCGACATTTCGGGAAATGGGACCGCTGGTTTCCGCCGTCGTTATGACCGGGTTTGGCGGTGCGGCCATCGCCGCGGAAATTGGCACAATGGTAGTGGGAGAGGAAATTGAAGCCATGGAAGCAATGGCCATTGATCCCATCCGCTTTCTGGTCGTGCCAAGGGTTCTGGCCGGAATGGTTATGATGGTCTGTCTGACGGTAGTGGGTGATCTGGCCGCGATGTTTGGCGGATTGGTCGCCTCCGCGCTGCTGCTGCATCTGGGCGCTTTGCAATATATTCATCATGCTCTGGCGATTTTGAAAGTCGGAGATTTTCTTACCGGCCTGGCAAAGGCGGGTGTGTTTGGCGTTCTGATCACCGCGATGGCCTGCTTTCTGGGATTAAAAGTTCGCGGTGGTGCGGAAGGTGTTGGCCTTAATACCAGTAAAACGGTGGTCTTCACCATTGTCGGCTTGATTGTTCTGGATTTAATTTTTACCTCGGTGTTTTTTTATCTGGGCGTGTAATGTCGGAACCACTGATTCAACTTCGAGGCATCAGCAAGAGCTTCGGCGACACGCGGATCTACCATGATCTTAACCTGGATATTTTTCCCGGTGAAACGCTGGTGATCATGGGCGGATCAGGCTCCGGTAAATCCACGCTTCTGCGCGTGCTGATGGGGCAACTGAAAATTGATGCCGGAGAGATACTGATTCGCGGGCGGTATCTGGACAACATGACCCGCGGTGAACTGGATGCCTGGCGAAAATCAGTGGGCGTGCTGTTTCAGAGCGGCGCGCTGTTTAACTCCATGACCCTGCGGGAAAATCTGGCTCTGCCCGTGCGGGAACACACCGATCTGGATGATGAAACCATCGATATCATGGCGCAAATTTATCTTCAACTCGTCGGTCTGCGGGAACATATTGATAAATTGCCCGCGGAACTTTCCGGGGGAATGAAAAAACGGGGCGGCCTGGCCCGCGCACTGATGATGCAGCCGAGAATTCTATTTTATGATGAGCCTACCGCCGGTCTGGATCCGGTCAGCACCGCCCAGATTGATGAACTGATCATGAACCTGAAAAGCAAAATGGGCGCTACCAGCGTGGTAGTCACGCATGACATGCAATCGGCTTTCAAAATTGCCGACCGTCTGGCTTTATTGTTCGACGGAAAATTTGCGGCCATTGGCTCCGTGGACGAGTTTCGTTCCACCACCAACCCGCTGGTACGGCAATTTGTCGATGGTCGATTGAATGGGCCTTTTCTTAATCCATCTGATCAATGCAGTTACAAAACGCAACTTCTGGGACGCAAGTTAAACGAGGTGCCGCATGGCCAGGAAACAACGTGACGCCTTTCGTGCCGGCGTTTTTATGCTCTTGAGCATCGTGCTGATTCTGATAATGATCGTGGCGATTAAAGGCTTCGTTCGCGTATTTGAACCGGTGCAACTGCGGGCGGCGCGTTTTGCGCTGCATGATGACCTCGGCGGTTTGCAGGTGGGAGACAATCTGCGGGTCGCCGGTTTTACCGTTGGAGATATTCAATCCATCCGCCTGATTACCAATGTACAAAGGCCCTATGTCCGCGTCACCTTCACCATGCCCAGGAAATATATCCTGCGGACCGGCGCGACGGTTGTGATTGGTGGTACGATCACCGGAACAAGCTGGTTGAATTTTGAAAGCCTCGGTTCCGGCCCGCCGCTGCCAGGCAATTATGTGTTAACGGGCCATCCCAGCGGAATCAGTCATGCCTTGGCCACCGTTGCGGCACTGGCACCGCAAATTAAGGATATGGTCACGCAAGTCCGCACCACCACCGTTCCGCTTATCAACGCGGATTTAGTCAAGCTCGGTAACACCGCTGATTCCATCCATGCCGCCGCCGCCAGTGCCTCCGGAGTGCTGAATTCGGTGCATGATGACATCCCGCCGGTCGTAGCGAAATACAACGCCGCCGCCAAGAATACCGCCTATGCCATGGAACAGGCCGGCAAATTGCTGCATTCCGGGCGAAAAGGAGCCATTGTAAATCTCAATGCCGCAACGGCTGATATCAAAAATGCCATCCCGCGGCTGCTGGCCAAAGCTCAAAGCGATCTCAATGAAGTTCATGCCACTCTCGCCAACAGCACCGCTCTTACCGCCCGGGCGAAAACACTGCTAGCTGCCAATCAGGATCGCGTCGACGGTATCATTCGCGCTTTGCACGGAGCCTCCGTCAATCTTAAAACCTTCGCGGTGGAAATTCGCCACAGCCCGTGGCGGCTGCTTTACAAACCCAGTAAAAAGGATATCAACAACGTTGAAATTTATGACGCGGTGCGCGAGTTTGATCAGGCTGCCCGGCACCTGCAGCACGCCGCCGATGTGCTGAAGGAAACCGCCGTAACCCCCGGATCTCCCATTGAACAGAAGCGGTTGCATGAGTTAATAAAACAACTTAACAACACGTTCGGCCAATTCCAACAGGTGGAAAATAAATTCTGGAAAGCCGTTAAGCCGTAGCGGAGAATGCGGTTACACCGCTTCATGGCTCTGCATTGTTTGATTGCGGTTCCCGCAGGCTGCGTTGGCCACCGGTTGACCTTGTTGTGCGCATGACGCCAGTCGGTTATTCCGCATAAAGAATGGATCGGTGCCAAGGTGAGTCGCTGTTCTTGATGAATATATATCATCTGGTAAGCCAATACCGCGTTATCGCGCAGGCTCGAACGACAGCCGCTGACGCGCATGGCTTCTTCAACCAGGATACTGGTTTGGCGCAACGGTGAAATATCCAGGCATGGACCCACTGATTACCATGCGCACCAGATCTTCGGCAAAGCGCGGGATGACATTGGCGTAATTCACGCAGGCAAATGGGCGCACCGTGCCCTATCTGGCTTGAGCATGTCCCTTTGCCCATTGCTGACGGGTAACAATCGGGACATAGCCAATGGCAAAACGCTTTGGCGGTGAAACAATCTGCGCCGGGTCAAGGTAAGTTAGAGATCCGTGCGTTGGCGGCGGCAGGTAATTTTGTGTTATTGTCCAATGGCGCTCGAGCATATCAAAACGTTTCTGCATTTTGTTGCGTTCAGCCTCCGTCAGGTCCGCGTGAAGCAGGGCGGGTTGATCCTCAAAGCGATACCAGTAATAGGTCACGACCGAGCCATCGCTCAGATAAGCATGGAACGGTCCCGCCACCGGGCCTGGCTTTTTAAACGAGCTTTCCGGTCCGTCCGGAGTTGTGTAAGGCTTGGGAAGCCGTCTGCGCTGCGGATAAAAATGAATTTGTTTGAGCCGCGTTGCATCGGGAACATCGCGGACGTGAACCGGTTGCCATTGGAATTGTCTGCCGATGTGCAAAAGTCGGTAGTACCGCGGTAATATCGCTCGAAAGCCATCGGGGCCGCTGTGTACAAGCTGCCGGTTCCATCTAAAACCGTAGGAGATTGGATCGGGCAGAAACGCCCCGGCAAATCGATTCCATGGCAACTTGGCGCGCCAGCGCTTCGGTGTTTCACGGGCGTAAAGCATCCATGTGGACCACAGTTTGGGTCTGAAATGTTCAACAAATCCTTGTTTGATACTTAATTGGCCGCTGGCGGGGGGGCCTCCATTGAACCACGCCTGTACAGAATTCCAAAGGGCCTTGCGCGTGTAACAGACCAGGCGGTTCAGAACAACTGCCGTTCCATCAGCATTCGATGGAAACGACACTTTGCCAAGGCGGGCATAGGTGTCAGCCCCCATGCGGCTCATGGCGGCAGGAAGATATTGCGTCTCCATTTGAAACGGCTTGCCGGGATTCGCCCAGCGTGAATCAAGCAGTTTGCCGATCAACCGCGGATGCTTTACGGCCTGATGATTCCAGAAATACGGCGTAAAAAAACATACCGGTCCCTTGAAGTTACGGGTGTTAAGAAAAAGTGTCCAACAATGATTACCCATCGCAATGCGTTTGCCATCAGTGGTGGCCTGAGGGTCGGTTAGCGGCAGTGGTAAATAACCGTAGCCAAACAGTTGACCGTCGACGCCGGGTTTTAACGTCAGTCCATCGGGCGGAAACAGCAGCCGTGGACTTAGCTGTGCGACACCATATTTGCCGCGGGGGTGCTGCCAACTGCCAGCGCCATTTCCCGGGGCATCGGCAATGGCGCGAAAATTATAAGCGACCCCACCAAGATGAAACTTCGGTGCCGCGGTGGGAAAGCGGGTGCTGCGCCACCACCCCAGGCCACCTTCAATGTCAGAATAAAAATGCTGCGGTCTTCTACCGGCATATTGGGCCGCCATCCACGTGCCAAAAAGACCCGATTGAAATTGACGCCCCGGGTAGCGCAGCAGCAGTGGCCATGCGGCCGTGTAAATCGAAAAGCCGCCATCATATTTTTTCGGCACGTGGCCCGTTGGCACAATCATGTAGCCTGCGGCATGCACCGCGGGAAGTACCGCGCCCGGCGCTGCTGTAGCTGCCAGCATGGGGAGCAAAGCTCCCATCACAATCGCTGAAAGTCTCATTGAATAATCACTCCGCGCACCGGCAGCATCAACTGCCTGTTATGCTCGCAAATCTGATTCCCTTCGGGCAAATCCCCTGGGAAGCCATCGGGCCATAGGTGCCAAAGCGTCGCGAATAATAATAGCCCGTCGTGCCAAAACGCTCGATTAATCTACCTGAAACACGATGTTATCCCGGCCATAGGGAATTGCAAATATATTTTCAGACAAGCATTGAAAGTTGCCCTGGCAAGTCCGCGTGGCAGAAATAAACCATTGGTTGTCAACCAGCAACGGCCCGGTTCGCCGCCGGTTTGATTCATGACCTTGATCCACCATTGCCGCCCGCCGTCTCAACTCACAATTGTAGGAAATGTTTGAGAACCAACCCATTCACTTGTATGGTGCGGTGAGCCTCCCGCAAAGCAGAAGTCAAAATGTCCGCTATTTACCAAAGCTAAAATGCCCTTCTTGACGGGGCGTGGTGGACCGGGTTTGGCGATGCGGTTGGTTGCACATGCGAGGATATTACCTGGTTGTTGGGGGGCAGGAGAGTTGTTCCGGTGCGTCGGAACCCCGCTGGCGATGGAGGCGAGTTGGAGGGGGTTGGCGTTTTTGGTCAGTCCATGCTTCCAGCTTCGGATGGCGTCTCCACGACGGCGGCACGCCGACGCACAATATTCCGTCTGGTAGAACGGTCACCCACACCGGTGGCGGCCTGGCCGCCAATTCCACCACCAATTCCAATACCGGCACGGTAACACTGACCACCGGTGGAACCAGTTATACCCTAACCCGCACGGTCTTTGATCGCGCTGGCCGGAGCATCGCCAGTGCCACAGACAATGCCGCGGTTGCTACCACCGCCTACGACGGTGCCAATCGTCCAATTTTGGCTACCGATTCTCTGGGCAATACCACCGCCACAGAATTTGACGGCAACGGCAATCCCGTCAGTATCACCAGAACCGAGCTCTCCACCATCACCCAGCCGAGCCAGACCGCCGAAGTCTTCACCACGCTCATGGCGTGGGATTGCATGAACCGGCAGGTACTGCTGGCTCAGAACGGCCCGGACGGCTCGATTGCGGCGGTGGAGGGAACCACCTTGTCCCGCATCACACTTACCGGCTATGACAGCCGGGGCAATGTGGCGCTGAGCATCGATCCCAACGGTAACACCGTTACCGCGCTGTGGGATGGTGCTGGCAGAAAGCTGGAGACCCGCCAGCAGCTGCGCCAGAATGGCCTGGGCCGCAATCCTCCGGTCAATAACGGCGGTGGCCTGAGCACCACGTTTAACACTTCCGGGCAGGGTCAGATTGCCGGAAGCATCCAGGCCAGCTTTGAATATGATGGCAATTCCAACCAGATTGCCATGGTCGATGATCGCGGCGGCATTACACGCTGGGCGTTTGACTCTCATGACCGCAAAACCTCCATGACATATCATGACGGCTCGACGGAGCAATTTGTTTTTGACCTGGCCAGTGATGTGGTACAATTCACAGATTGCAATGGATCGAAGTTCACGAACACATGGGATCCTATGGGCCGGAAGATAAGCACAACCATTGCTCCCGCATCAGGCATCGGCGGTACGACTGCGCAGAGCTTCCAGTACAACGGCCTGGCACAGAGCACATTTGCCCGCGATACCGCCAACGGCAACAACGCCGATGTCACGCTGGTGTACGATTCCATCGGGCGAACCGTGGAAGAGGCCCAGAGCTTCGGCGGCAATACCCGCTATGTCACCAATACCGCCTTTACTTCCCTGCCGGTAGGCCAATTTACATTCCCCAATGCCCGCCAGATAAACAACACATTCGACCAGCTGTATCGCCGGCAGCAGGTAATCGAACAATCCACCAGCGCTGTAATCGCCAGTTGGCAGTTCTTTGGGCCGAACCGCGTGGCGGAAGTTGTATTGGGCAACGGCATTATCCAAACCATGCTCAACAACGCCAGAACGCACAGTGCAGTGCAATATAACACGGTTCCCAACCCGGCGTGGGGCACGCCAACAAGTGATCGCCTGGGGTATGACGGCGCGGGAAGGAACATCGCCAAACGCTATCTCACCGGCGGCATCAATGCCACGACCTTTGCCTACAACAACACCACGCCGACGGTGGGCAATACCGCAGCCTATGATCCGGCGGATAACAAATTCTACGAACGTGCATTGCACGCCGAGGAACGCAGCTTCCTGTACCAGCCGGTGGATAATAATGGCGATATCGCCTCGCCCACACCGGGTTACGACAGCATTAATCGGCTGCTGCAGTACCAAAGGGGAACGTTAAGCAGCACCGGCGGTTATCAGGGTGCGGGGGGCGGAAGTGTCACTACGCCGATTACATTGCCGAACACCGATGCGCAGGAAAGCTGGAATCTCGATGGTCTTGGCAATTGGCGCAGCCTCACTTTCACCGGTGAAGGTGGAAGCCCAACCGTGCAGCAGCGCAACCACAATCGGCTAAACCAGATCACGCAGGCTGGCTTTACTTATGACGGTGTGCCTGGCGCAAGCAATGGCAATATGTCTAATGATGGTGTTCGGGCTTACCAATTTGATGCGTTGAACCGGCAGATGCAAGTCGCGGAGGGAACAACCGTCATCGGCAGTTATGTCTTTGACGCCTTTAACCGCCGAATCCGCAAGACCATTTCCAACGGCGGATTCTTTGGCGGCATCGCCAATGGCACAATTGATTATCTCTACATGGGCAACCAAGTTATGGAGGAGCGCAACCCCTTCGGCGGCTCCGGCAGCACCGATACGCCGATCCGCCAGTACGTGTGGGGCACGTATATTGATGAGGTGATCCAACTCACAACGTTAACCACACTGGGCGCACAGAGTGTTCCCGCCGGCACGTATTATTTACTTCAAGATCTGCTATACCGCGCGGTGGCCCTCACAAATTCCGCCGGTGCCATTGTAGAGGCCTACGATACGGACCCCTACGCCCAGACGATCATCTACACAGGCCCGGGCCCGGATGGCATCTGGTTCACCGATGATGACGCGGGATCGGGCTTCACGTACGGTGCCAACGACATTATCTTCTGTGGCTACCGCTATGATCCGGAAACGCGGCTGTATTACGTTCGCAACCGAATGTTCCTGACGGACGCTGGCGGCATTTCGGTCGGCCGGTGGATTCAGCGCGATCCGATCGGCTACTCCGGCGGGATTAATTTGTATGAGTATGTGGGAGGACGCGCGGTAGTGGCGGTGGATCCGAGCGGCACCGATTCTTGGGGGCTCCTGCCGCCCGGGGGTGGCCCCGACCTGCTTGGTTGGGGGTACATGCAGCAGGTGCGGCAGAAGGAACACCAGATAGAAATGCGGTGCCTTAAGAAGTGTTCTGCCGACGCGGCAAGGCTGGCCGTGATGCTCGGATCCCTGTTGTGGGATATTGACGAGGCGCTAGAGACCGGTGGTGCCAGCGTACCTTTTCAAGGTGCCGCGTTGGCCTACGCGGTAGACCAGGCAAACCAGGGGCTGCAACAATTGGTGAAAGATGGCTGCGCCCCGAGCAATCGCGACCTTGTCGCGACGGCGCGCTCGATCATTAGGTGGGCGAAATCACTGCTGCCACCCCCAGTGCAGCCAGCCCATCACCCGCCGATCTACCAACTTCCTCCACCTACGTGAGGGGTAGGGCGCTGCAAGGGTTCCGGTCCCGAAGGGAACGACGCTCGCTGGTGCCGGTGTGGGTGCATTAGCCGAATACCTCTGATTATTTCCTGTAAACAACTGAAAGAAAGGTGGTATCTAAAATGGTGACCCGGTCATATCCGATGGTTGTAAGGGCCCTGACCTTGGCACTGGCCGCGCTGCTTCCGGGGCCACGACCCTCATTGGCCAAGCCCACCCCCCCGTTGGCTGCAGGGCAGGTCGGAAAACCCGGCGTAGCGACGGCACCGAACCCGCCTCGCTTGCGATACCGCGCGGTAATCTTGAGATCCCCCGGCTACTACCATGTCATGGCGGGTGCCAGCCACCACGGCCGGTGGGTTGGTGCCGGATTGCCCGTCGGACGCCATAGTAGCTCCCACGCGCTATTGGGCGGCCCAGTGGCTGGCGTCATCGATTTGAACCCGCCGGGGTTTCTCTGGTCGGTCGCCGAGGGGACGGACGGAAAGCTCCAGGTCGGTGCTGGGGAAACGCCCCAGGGGCGCGGAGGTGCGCTCCTCTGGTCCGGCACGGCAGCGAGCGCGATTTCGCTCAACCCACCCGGGTTCAAAATCTCGCAAGCACTTTCCGTGAGGCACCACGAGGAAGTAGGTTTCGCCGGTGAATCCAAGGGTAAGTTGCATGCCGCACTTTGGACCGGCAGCGCTAAAAGTTTTTTGGACCTGAACCCGAAAGGATTCGTTTCGTCAATCGCAGCCGCAACGGACGGCAGCCGCCAGGTCGGTTTTGGAATGCTTTTGGACAAAGCCGTGCATGCGCTCGCATGGCGCGGCAGCGCAGCTAGCGCGGTTGACATAAACCCCCAGAGCTGCAAATCATCGAGAGCTTGGGGCGTTGCTCGTGGCGCGGTCGTCGGAACCGGGCGGGCTGCTGGGTGGGCGGCCCACCACGCGATCCTGTGGCACGGACCTGCAAACAACTTTATCGATCTGAACCCGAGCGGCTTTTACAAATCCACGGCCTTCGCCACAAATGGCACGCAGGAGGTGGGGTATGGAACCAGTCGCTCCGGCGGCTCGGCGCACGCCTTGGTCTGGAGCGGAACTCCGGGAAGCGCGGTGAATTTGCAGTCCGCATTGCCTCGGCGTTTCAACGCATCAAAAGCTTTCGGCATTACGCACCGGGGAGTTATCGTGGGGATTGC
>JAJZJL010000037.1 GCA_021810145.1 Planctomycetota bacterium
GTGATATTGGTGTTGGTGCCTTAAGTATCAGAATTGCTTAGCGAGATATCCGCGCTATCCGGTGCATCCGCGGTCTTTTGTGCGATCGAGTGAACCGCGGATAGCGCGGATGACGCGGATACGGGGGCGGTTTTCGAAGGTGCTATGGTTCACGCGCTTTATCCGTTTGATTCGTGGAATCGGTGGTGATTTAAATTAACTGCTCGGGGGTGACTATCAGACCGCATAGACTCGATCCAAAGCCGGTGCTCGAGCTTACTTGAAAACCTTATTGGATGGACCACGGATTTCACGGATGGCACGGATACGGGAGGAAACAATGGCCAGTGAACATCGGCGCGCCGGAGCGCAATGACTTCCGCTGCGCGGGACAGGTACTGTATATACTGGTCAATACTGAATCTATTGGCCAATACTACACATACTGATTAGTCGCTGTAATGATACCGCCGTGGTGAAGAACGTTTTAATTCACATAGGGACGGAAAGAGATTACCAACCGCAAAGAAGCGAAAGGACGCAAAGAATTATTCGGGTAAATATTTGTCCTTGTGGCTTTGGGTCCTCGTGCTGAAAAGTCCTATTCCAAATACCAAACGCTAAATACTAAATGCCAAATGTTGAGGCACGGATGCCGAAACCCCGATGGTGATTGGATCACCTGATCGGGGAGGCACGGATGCCGGAACCTCCCGGCGCGCCGGGACGGGCTTGGTGATTGGATCACCCGATCGGGACTAACTTCTCACTCCCCACTCCTAACTCCCCACCCACGCCCTGACCATGCTGCGTTTGCCGCGACAGCCCATGATGCAAATTGGCAAACGCTGTTACAGGCCCAATGGTGAAGTTCCCGGCAAACAGTTCTTGCGGCGGCCTCGTGGTTAATGTTACCAGGGTGAATCCATCTTTCCACGCGCGTAGCGAGCCAGTACGGCTGTGCTCCATGGTTGGAGGTGTAACGTTAAAAAGTTTCCATCCGCCACATATCCGGATCCGTGCTTAATTAAAATCGGCCTGCCTTTGCCGGCGGTCAATGGTGGATAATCCAGCCGCATTTGCGCGGTGTTCAAATAATTGAGCAGGTGGTGTCCGCGGTCGGTTTTGAAAATCGGTATGCGTACCGTATGGCCGGTATCGCTGCGGTTAATGACAATATACACATTCTGTTTTCCCAGGCTGCGATAGAACGCAAAAACATTGCGTTTTGGATAGGCCAATAACTGGCCGTAAAAACCTAATTGCAGCGCCTTGAGTTGTCGCCGCATGGCAACAGCCTGCCGATAAAAGAGCAGTACCCGTTCATGCACGCGCACATCGGGCGTCTCGTATGGTTCCAAATCTTTCCAGACCATCGGCAGGCGGTCGGCGGGATCACTGGCTCCCCACATGCCCACCTCATCGCCATACCAGATGCACGGCGCGCCGACGAAGCTCATTTGAAAGGCCACCGTTTGTTCCAGCCGGCGGTAAACTTCTCCGGTCGGCTCATTGGTGTTGTAATGCGGATTGGTCTGCAGCCGATTATTGGAATTAAAGTTAAGAGTGGGATTCATAAAACGCGATACAAAGCGGTCGGTGTCCTGGCTGTCAATGATATTCATCTGATCCAGGTCCACCTGATAGGGATAATAGTTCAACAACTGCATCAAGCGGTTGCCGAAGCGTCGCGGGCCGATACCAGGCAGGGCAGGGCCGCGTCGATTGGCGAAATAATTGGTGGCAATGGTGGCAAATGGATAATTCATCACCGCATCAAACTGATTGCCCTTGTTGAGCCACGCCTGCGCCGGCGGCCAGACTTCCCCGATGATGACGGCCTTGGGATTTATTTTCTTCACAAGTTTTCGCCAGGCAATCCAGAATACGTGTGGAACGTCCGGAGCGGTATCCAGTCGAATGCCATCAACGCCATTGGCCGGATTACCGTTGGGAGCCAGCCACCGTCTGGTTGCCGCAAACATATAATTCCGAACCCCTTTAGCCAGGCCGTAGCGCTTGCTTAATGCGAACATCGGCATGGAGCCATCGACTCCATCCCACGCCTTATATTTCACCGGCGGTCCCCAACTGATAATCTGAAACCAACTGGCATAGGGAGATTTGCGGCCATATTTGAGAACATTCTGAAATGGCCCGAAGTTTTTTCCGCAGTGGCCGAAGGGAATATCAATAATAACCTTGAAGCCCTGCCGGTGGGCGACTTTAATAAAATGTAAAAACAGCTTATCAGATGCGGACCATTGCCAGGTTTTGGGGTTCAATGGATTTTCGCCGTGCAGCTTTTTCAAAGCCCCTTTCACGCCAAAGCCATCGTCCACATGGATAAAACTTGATGGATCATATTTATGGATACTCGGCGATTCAAACACCGGGGTGAGATACAGACTGTTGACCCCAAGGCGGCGCAAATACGGCAATTCATCCTGAATGCCTTGAATATCGCCGCCATAAAATCTGTTGTAGACATAACTGTAGAAATTTCCGTGTTCGCCGGCCGGACGATACGGCTTGGTCCATGGCCAGCGCCAGGGAATGTGCGGCGACGGATCGTTGGCTTTGTTGCCGTTGCGGAATCGCTCCGGAAATATTTCATACCAGATCGCCCTTTTCGCCCAACCGGGGGTTACCACGCTGGATTGCATCCGTGTGTGGTACGCATGACGTTGCGCATTGGCGGTTGTGGCATACAGATAATCATCGGCAAGATATCGCGTGGCTGTGCCATTGGTCAGTGTGAAGTAATAATCAATGATTGGTCTTTTAACATGCAGGATCGTTCCCCAAGTAGCGGCCCCGAGATGACTTGATTCCAGCCGCAACGGATAAGCATGTACCACGGCATGCGGTTGAATAACATCGACGGATGCCCTGGAAAGTTCTCCCGTCCGGGCGATGAATTCAACGCGCAGATAATGGCGCGAAACCACATCCATCTGATTCATATTTTGAGGATTAAATAAAATTGCTCCAGCTCTGATCCGGTTGGGTTCAGCCGCCGGCATGGTCTGCCATGGTGAGGCAATGTACACCTGCGAATTCACGCCTCCCTGACCATCGCTGATATTCAATGCCGGATTGGCCGCCGGATCGGCCAGCCAGTGGTTGCCATTGAGCACAAATTTGTAGGCATGGAGTCCCGGCGAAAGCGGGATACGAATTTCCCATATTCCGGCGGCGGTGCGGTGCATTGCAGTGGCACTGGGCGACCAGTTGTTAAAATCGCCCGCCAGATTCACCGTTCGCGGCTGCGGACGGTTGACGGGCGGTTTGAACGTGAAAAGATGCTCAATTTTCGCCGGGATAATTGCCAGTTTTTCCGGTGAAGCCACCGCCCGATCAACCTGAAAGGTAAGGGCCACTGCCGAGATGCCCAATATGGCAATTGCCAGTTCGGGCAAGGTAATCAGCAGCTTATGCAGGGCTTTCCGTTGATAGCGTAAAATCATGCCAAGATTCCTGTTCAAAAACAAATGAGCCACACTTTGCCTGGCCCGCAACCCGCCGGCAGGGCGAAGCGGGCGTTCGCTGGCGCGCGGCGGGTTCAGGTCGTCAGCGGCTTTTCAAAGCCAGTCCTGCTCATCGAGTACGTACAATACTGGTGGACTCGCGCAATACCAGGTGCGTAGGCAGTACATCGCTGATGCGATCCACCTTGCCGCGAATTCGGCTCACCAGCCGCTCGCATGCCGCAACGCCTAATTCATACAGCGGCAGGTGTACCGTGGTTAAACTCGGATTGGCATATGCCAGGTGCTGAATATCATCAAAGCCAACCACGGAAATATCCTGCGGAACTTTATGCCCGTGTTCGACAAGATAACGAATCGCGCCAAGGGCCATTTTGTCGTTTCCGCACAACAGCGCCGTAATATCTTTATCGCGGGTGGTCAGCAGGTGCGCTGCCGCGGCACCGCCTTCATCGGTAAAGCAACCATCCGCCAGCCAGGATTCCTTGGGATTAATGCCCGCGTTGCGCAGTTCGGTGGAATAGACTTCCAGAACATCCCGGGCGGTTGGGCTTTCAGGCGCGGCATAAATCATGCCGATATTCCGGTGCCCGAGTTGCAGCAGGCAGTTCATAGCCTGTTTCGCTCCCAGGCGATAATCGCAATGGACGTAATCCAGCATGCCGTCACCAAATCGGTTATCCACGAGTATCATGGGATATTGCCGCAGGTCAGTGAGAAATGTGTGCTTTTCATTAAACCCCACGCACAATACGCCATCGACAAACCGCCGCTCATAAAGTTCTATATGTTTTCCTTCTTTAATGTATTGCGGTTTGGCCTGCTCGATAAGCAGCTTATGGCCCAATTTGCCGGCACGATCGGAAATGCCGCTGAGGATCTCGCCAAAATAAGCGTCCGCAAACGCGTGGCGCAGCGGCGGGAGCATGACGGCAAGCACCTGTGTAAAGCGGCTTGATAAACTTTGCGCCAGCCGATTGGGCCGATAACCCATGTTATCAATAACCCGTTGGACGCGAATGTGCGTGGCCCGGCTGATGCGTGGATTTTCATTGAGCACCATGGAAACGGTGGCCACGGATACGCCGGCTTCTTTGGCGACATCACGAATACTGATTCGATCCGTGGGCTTTTGTTCACCGGGTGCCGCATCAAACTTGACCTCAATGGGTTCGGTCGGTCCCGGCGATCCTGTGGTTACACCGGAGGGTTCAAGCGAATCGTTTGTTAATTTTGGAGTCATACTGCGTCCTTCACTTCCGTTGCGCCGGTGCCATAAGTGAACAGCACGTTTAACTGTTTAATCAGTTTAACAACATTTCAAATCATGTCAAGTTAATAATTTCCTTTTAAGGAATATTGCACAGTGCGCGGTGTATAGATGTGCATCTTAGAACTGAGCTTTGCAAAGCAGGTCGGTAAAAGCGTTCGGTCCACCCGGGAAAAAAGGAAAATGCAGACTTTGTTATTGACATTAATAATCAAGCAAATTATAGTAGATTTATCGAACGAGGGTTGTCTCAGAAATCCGGAAGGCCGGTAGAAACTATAATTGTTGTCGGAAGTCCTCAATCGCCGCAGGCGGTGAGGCTTTTTTAAGGCCGATAAGGTTAACCGGTTAAATCTAAAGGGTATATTTTGAGCGGATGTCTACCGCTCTGGTTGGTTCCTTTTATAGGGAGACTTGGTTATGGGTGTGTTTCAAAATCCTCACGGAAAAAGATCTGGAAACTGGAAAATCCTGGCGTTATCGGCAATGGCCGCACTGGCCGTCGCCGGCATCAGCCAAACCACGCACGCCGCGCTGGTCGCATCGGATAATGCGGGGAATTCCGTGTATTCCATAGGGCAGACGTTCTCCGGGCTAAACGGCGGCAGCGGCTTCGGGGCTTGGTCCGTAACGAATAATTCTGGTGGCAACTTCGTCAGCAGCGATAACCGGAGCGGAATTATGCCGTGGTTTGACATTTATAACCCAGGCGGAAACCAAACTACCGCGACTCGTCCGTTTGACAGCGTTCTGTCAAGCGGAGAAACGCTTTCATTTGATCTGGTGCTCAACAGCCTGCAGAGTAACGCGTCAGCGGGCTTTTTCCTCACCGATTCCTTCGGGGCCGGGCTGTTTACATACTACCAGGATGGTAACAGCCCAACTGAAGGGTATGTTGTGGACGCAGGCGGAACGACAGCGGGAATTGGGGTTCCGTATAATTATCAAACGGTTGATCTGATGGCGTTCACGCTGACAAGCCCCACAACATATAGCTTCTATGTTAACAACAGCTTGGCCCACACCGGCACAATCTCCAACGCTACTGGTGGTATCGCCCAGCTAAACTTCTTTGACAATAACGGTGGTTCATCCAGCGACGTGCAATTTACTGATTTGTCGATCACCTCCACACCACTTCCGGCGACCTTTGCGCTTGTGCTTGCCGGCGGAATCGGTCTGGCAGGGTTAGCCATTCGCCGCCGCGCCAGCGTTGCCAGGCCGTAAATGCCGCGGCCTTGGTAGTGAATAAAACCCCCGTAAGCCGGCCACCCTGGTGGCCGTTTGGCGGCAGTTGAGGCTCCCCCATGAGGAGATTTACCTAACTAGGGGAGTTGACCCGCCAGCGGCGTTCGGCGGCGAACCGTGCGATCGAGCAGCGGCCACCAGGGTGGCCGGCTTACGGGGGGGCGGCTGATGATGGTGGGCCTTACGCGGCGCATTTGGTGGCGGAGCGGCATTGCGTTGCGCGGCCTTAATCGGCCCATGCGCGGAGAAAGTTCCAATTCTGTGCCGGCAGGCCTGCTTTGATCGGGTTATCGCGGACATATTGTACGCACCGCGGTAGATCCGCGGCAGACAAAAACACGTGGCGGAAACGATCCGCCCAGACCCGTTGCCCATCTCTGCCCTGCAGCGCTGCGTACGGATTCAGTCCACGGCGGTTTATTTCCTTTGTTCCAAAACTCTTCAAATGTGCAACGATTTTTGCCGCCAGATCCGGAGGGTGTCCCGCTACAATATGTACATGGTCCGGCATAATCGCACATGCGTACAAGTTGTAGTTGCCGATGCGAACTGCGGCGGCGAATCCGACGCCAATTGCATTAATGTGCGCGTCGGTAAAGCGCATCGCCGGCTTTCGCAGGGCGACTTTACCAGCCATGCGTAATTGCCGATCATGATTCTGATGAGCCAGCGATCGGCTGGCGTGGACCAGCGTCGCCTCGCCACCGGCTTCCCAGATGGCGTGTGAGCCGACAAATGTTGAGCCTGATCCGCGCGGGTCATTGGGGAGCCAGAATCCGTAAGCTCCCCAAATACAATGCGTCGCAATGGCCATGAAAATATCTCCCTGCTTTGTTTCCAAATTCGCTCCGGTACTTCCGGGGCGGCCGGAAGGGAATATAAAGCAACTGCATAGTGTGTGCCAACGATGATCGCGATATTGATCAGTACGGTCGGCAGTAATTGCATGTGAGCTGGGGAAAAATTCCCCCCCCGTAAGCCGGCCACCCTGGTGGCCGTTTGGCGGCAGTTGAGGCTCCCCCATGGTGAGATTTACATAACTGGGGGAGTTGATCCGCCCGCCGCGTTCGGCGGCGAACCGTGCGATCGACCAGCGGCCACCAGGGTGGCCGGCTTACGGGTGGCCGGCTTACGGGGGACCGGGTCATCGGAGGCTGGATTTCAGCACCGGGGAATTGCGAACTTCCAATGCTGCCACGTGCACAAAATGTGCTGCTTGAACGCCGTTCGCCAATTGCGCTTCAAAATGGTTGATCTGCAATCCGTGCACGTCTTTGCAGATCATTGCCGGGCGATCATCCGTTTTCTTGAAGCTCACCTTAATGTTTGATAATTCAATATGTTTGGCGTGGCGGACAAATACACCGTAAGAGGGCATGACGCCAATGTGCGTGGGACCGGGATAACCGTTGTTCAGTTCCGGCGGATTGCGCCGGGCGTCTTTGCGAGTGCCGCCGCCATTGAAAATCAGGCGGATATTGTCGAGTCGAATATCGCGCACATCATGATGTGGCAAGCCGGTAATCTGAATGCCGCTCATAGAGCCGACATTGGTCGCCACAATATTGGAAATGAGAATGTGCCGCAGGTGGCCAACCGTTACCGGCGGTGGCGCACGATCGCGATCCCCCAGGGTGATATAAATCGGGCAATCTTTGACATTGCGCATGGTGATGTTGGAAATGTTAATATCTTCCAGCATCGCCCCATCCACTTCTTCCACCGCCAGCCCCAGGCAATCCCGGAACGTGCAATTGGAAATGGTGATATTTTTAAATCCGCCGTCCGATTCCGTGCCGAGTTTAATTCGGCCGTTCTCGCGTCTGCTGGGCAGCATTTTACCATTCAGCAGCGTGCCTTCCTTGAATCCGGAAAGCTGGCAATTGGTAATGGTCACATTCTCGGTGGGCCAGAATTGATGCAAGGCGTCGGTTGCCTTCAGGCACAGGCCATCATCATTGGGTGAATTAATCCGGCAATTGGAAACGCAGGTATTGCGGCAACAATCGATATCCACGCCGTCGCGGTCGGTGTCGATGGTAATGTTGTCGAGCGTTAACAAATTGCAACCGGTTACAAGAATGCCAAAGTGCCCGCCATGGACAATGGTGACATCACGGATCAATACATCGGTGCATCGTTTTAATGCAATGGCTTTGTCCCCCACGCCTATACCCTTTTTCACCTCCGCCGGATGATATTTCTTCCATTTGAAAGCATCCGTGGTCAGTCCGCCGCCGTTGATTTCCCCCATGCCGGTAATCGCCACATTTTTGAGATTCTCGCCCCAGATCAGGCTGTTATGAAAATACGTGTGGCCGCCATCCTGATAAGCCTTTCCCGCAAAAGGCTCCGCGGGGTCATACGCGCCAAGGGAAATCGGGGCACCAAAAATTTTCGCTCCCGGCTCCAGATGCAGATTGATATTGCTCTGCAAATGAATGCTTCCGCACAGATAAATTCCCGCCGGAATTTCAACCGTGCCGCCACCATGGGCATAACAGGCGGCAATGGCCCGGTTAATCGCCGGGCTATCAAGATGTTTGCCGTTTCCCAAAGCTCCAAATCGGCGCACGTTGTATCCATGCGGGGCCGTTTGTGCGGAAACAAATCCAGTCTGCGTAATGGCCAGTAAAACGAAGGTTGTTAAAAGGCCTGTAAAAAAGGATCGCCAGAAAAACGCTTGAACACAATGCCGCATTGAGTATTTCTCCGCATGAAACAATGCCGGGCAAAGTTAACGTGTGCTGATGGATTATGCAACTATTTGTGCGATAAAAATGTGCCAAATTGATACGCAAAGACAGAGCTAATTGTGCGCACAATAATGATTTATGCGGAATTTTCTCCACCGACTTCATCCAGCACGTGCTCCGCAACGAAAATGGGAACCTGATTGGCTACGCCCAGGGCGATAGCGTCGCTGGGGCGGCTGTCGATTTCAATGCTGTGGCCATTTTGCCGGATAATCAGGCGGGCGAAAAAGGTGTGATCCTGCAGATCGCTTATGACAATGCGTTCGAGCTTGCCGCCCAGTTGTTCAATAACGCTTGAAAGCAATTGATGGGTCTGCGGACGTGGAAACGGTGTGCCTTTCAAGCGGTGGTCAATCGCCAGAGCTTCCGCGGAGCCAATAAGAATCGGCAGGGTCCGCTGGCCATCAACTTCCTTGAGAAAAATAAATTGCTGATCGGACGTTTCGGAGATAATAATGCGTTTCAGTTCAACCTGCACGGCCATGCGGTTACTCCATTCCATGACCCGCCATCAGGCGGTTGTCAACCAACTCGGTATGCAATTATACTCTTATTTGCATCTTCAAGTTGGTTCCCGGCCATGGCAATGCGGCAGGCCGTCTAACTTCATGCCGGCAATCTGGATTGGCAAGCTTGCCCCGCTTGCGCATAGCCGGCCCCGATTCCGCTGAATACACGCAGATAATGGAAGAATCACCGGCAATATCGGCCAAAAACTCGTGGCTGAAAGACTCCTGTCCGGAACACCTTGGGCCTTATGACATTGCCGCGAGTAAAAACGGAGTCGTCACTGACAGAGTTGTTTCAGGTGAGGCTCGCCGAGGCGCTTCCCGCTAGTCCGATGGGATCGCGCGTGGTGATCAATAATTCCAGTTGCACAAGCGAGATCGAGCCGATCCGCAAACTTGGACTCATTGATCACGGTAGTCGCAGTTGGACCGGATCCATATTTTGTGTTGCATTATTGACATGTTTTAAAGTCATGTTGATTGCCGGCACCCGTACCGTCAGTAGATGCCCTGCGTACAGCGCAAAAATTTATTTTTACAGCGCAAAGCCCGAACGGTGCCTGTATAGAATGTATCTCGTTTTGCGGCCCAGATTCTCCTGAAATATCGATCTGGCGGCCTTGATGATAAGTGCAAAAACGCAAAACCCACAAGCGTTTTATGTGATTCCGGCGGGCCTGGCAGCCAATTTACGGCACCCACGCACGGAGAAAAATGGACCCTTGGGGATACTGTCGAGGCCCGATCCCCGGCGGTTGACAAATTAAGTATCCGAGCGTGGGATTATTATCGCGCAACGTCCATGGCTGGGAATACCGGCTTACAGGCCGTGACGGCTCGTGGCACGGCGACTGTGTTTGTGTATTTTCAAAAAAGACCAACCGGTCGGAGGCGTGTCAAAAATTACTGGAAGGATTGACCATGCCGCTTTCGGTGGTACAGCGGCAATATTTATAAAGGAAGAAGCATATGGCGATTTCAAGTATTCGCGAAAAAATGAATCAAAATCAGAAACCGTTCGTCATAGGGGGAATTGTTATTGCCTGCCTTGCCATTGCATTGATGGTATGGGAGTTAAAGCCAGCCAGCGCGCCAGCTGCACCCGACAGTTGTTACTTTTACGATACGTCCAGTGGCAGCCTTACCGTTGAGCCGTCCACCGCCGTTCCACCGTTGAAGGGAGTCGGTAACAAAGGAACGCTGGTCCAGGCGTTTCTCTTTACGTGCTCCACCTGCGCAGATAAAAAAATCGGCTACCTGCTGAAGTACACGCATCGCGCCAAGGTGGCCAAACGGTATCTCGCCCGCCCGCCACGTGGGAATATGACACCGCAGCAGTCCATGCAATTTAATTCATCGCTTTCCCAGTATCAGATGGCCGTTGCCGACGGTACGCTCGTTCGTTTGCCGTCGAAGGGTGCCCATTGGTATCCCCTCGCCAGCCCGGTCGGTGCGCGCATCGCTGCACCGCCAAGGTGCTCTGCGACTGAATTGGCCAAGCCGTGCCTGCCGTGAATGCAACCCTGATTGTGGTAGTTACGTTTCGCCGTCCTTTTCCAGGCGACACGCGGGGATTCGTTGTCGTTCGGCACCCGCGTGCGATGCCGCATTGGTTGCTGTTTCGTGTCCAACGCTATTCAACAGGTTTCGAGCCCGCGCTGCAGCGAAAGTAAAGCGGAGTCCTCGTTCCCCTCGGCCCCAATAAAACGGTTCGGAGCAGATCAGAGCAGTGGTAAACGCGGGAGAAAATGCGTATCGTGGGATAAATGGGGCGATCCTTTGCGTCGCTGGCCCGGTCAATCGGTTATTCATTGGCAATGCAAATGCAGTACGCTCGCCGGATGCCACATTGCAGTACTACTGTTCCCGTCGAAACTTTTTCGCCGGTTTGGCGTCTTACCGCATTCGAATCCGTGCCGCGTTCAGATCAGGTTTCAGGAGTGAGGCCCAGCGGAAATAAAGAAGCCGACCGCCCTTTCCACTTAATCAGGCGGCCGGCTTCAGGAAGGTGTCCATCGTTAGCCAACAGTTAGCGCGGGTTGATGGACCGTCCATTGGTGCAGTCCATTCATTCCCTTCGATTACGCGAGTACACAATCCCCCACGGGCCTTTGGCCCGTGGGGGAAGTCAGAAACTTGCCTTATTGCGCACCTGGCGCGGTAGCCATGAAATCTTCCGTCGGCAGATTGCTGACCGGTGGTTTGCTGGGGTTGCTGCCACCGGGCACGTTGGCGGTGTAGGAGAAGGTTGCGACATGGTCATCACCGAATACGGCGTTGACTTGGTGTGTTGTACCGTAGCCATGCCGCCACCGCAGCCAACTGGGGTTTTGCCAAGAAGAACCTGGGCCAGCGGATTGGTCGGGCCCGGGGGTGATACCCTGTTGCGGATTGGCACCGGGGTTCGCGGTGGTGGCGTTGATTGGATCGCCGAAGTAGTTCATAACAATGGTTGTTCCATTCCAGAAACCGCTGATACCATTACCGTACAACGTTCCCCAGAAGTCGATCGGTGACGTCAGGCCGTTCCCGGTAGAACGCAGGCCATCGGTGAACATGACCACCTGTGAACCGCGACCGCCAAGATTGGCGAGCTTGTAGAGTGATTCGCCTGGCCAGTTCGGATGGACATACCACGCGTTGGGGAACAGTTCCTCATTGGCCTGGTAGTCCACCTGCCCAACCAGAGGCCACCCCCCGGTTCCCATCGTGGAAGCCGCAGGATCGCGGAACACCGGATCAAGTCCATTGAAACCTGCCGGAGAACCTGGGTAGGGGATCGGCCACTGCCACATGTTGTACTCCGCCAGAGGCGAGAGCGGCTGGGATTGGAGGTACGGTTGGAACTGCGTGGTCCAAGTGGAATTTGCGCCCGAGTAAAGGCCTGCCAGTGTGGGACCTGAAAGGTTGTTTCCGCTGATGGTCTGCTGTGCGGGCGGCCCCTCGCCAAAGGGCAGCATGCCTTCGTTCTCGTTGGCGTACATCTGTGCTACCAATCCGAGTTGCCGAAGATTTGACGCACACGAGACCGTCAGCCCAGCGGCTTTCGCCCGTGCCAGTGCCGGCAGCAGCAAGGCGATCAGCAATGCGATAATGGAAATGACCACCAGCAGCTCGATAAGTGTGAAGCCATTGGGTGATCGACCGATTTTACGTGTGACGTTCATGATTGAAGTCCTCCGAAAAAAAAGAATCCAAACCTTCCTGTTTTAAAGTCCCGGGCAACATGCCCGCGGCTGTGAATTTGTGCTAGCCGGCGCTGCTTATCTTCTCATCGCTTTATTAAGTATAATGAGCCTCTTACTTGACGCCACTGCGTACAGCGCATAAATTTATTTCTACAGCGCAAAACGTATTTTGGCGTTTCCGGCGGTTAATTGGAGTGTGCTATTATGAGACGATCCGGCAAAATAAAGCGAAATCGCCGTAAAAGTCAGCTTCGCGTGGCGCTGTTTCTCGAGGAAATGGGACCGTATGGTGAACGTGCCATGCAGGCAATCGCCCAATTTGCCAAAGGCCGCGGTACCTGGCGCGTGGATATGGCCAACTTCGGTGAAGTTACCCTCGTTGACATCGCCGCCGGGAAAGTTGATGGTGTTATTTTCGGCCGGTGGGGGGAACTGCCGGACCTGATGAATGCCATTAACCGCAGCGGTGTTCCAGCCGTTGATATCTCCGGTGCGGATGATGTGGCAACACCACCGGCGCGGATCATGCCCGATGATCATGCGGTGGGAGTTATTGCCGCCGAGCATTTTCTCGCCCGTGGATTTGAACATTTCGCGTATTATGGCCTGCCGGAGGCGTTTAATCATCGATGGGAAAATGCCCGTCGGGACGGGTTCCGTGATTGTCTGGCCGCGCGGGGCTTTACAACAAATTGTTTTAATGGTTCCGCCCGCGGCTGGAAAGACCTGCATGATGATGCTCATCTGTCGGCTCTGAGCCACTGGCTGGACGAACTGCCCAAACCATGCGGTATGCTCTGTTGCATCGATGCCTTTGCGTATGAAATTCTGCGTTTGTCACGTGATGCCGGAATTATTGTTCCCGAAGATGTCGCGGTGTGCGGTGTTGATAACCGCCTGTGGATTTGCATGTTGGCCAATCCGACCATCACCAGTATTCCTCTGGACGGCGTGCAGGCCGGGGCGCGCGCCGCTAAATTGCTGGCCGGGCTTATGGAAGGTCGCAAAGTACCGCCGGTGCCAATTCTGATTCCTCCGCTTCCAATTGAACAGCGCGAATCCACCAATGTTTACGCCTTCCAGGATGCCGATGTGGTCGAAGCGCTGCATTACATCCGGGATCATTGCAACCGGCCCATTGCCATACCGGACATGCTGCGGACCATCCCCGTATCCCGCCGGTCGCTGGAAATGCGGTTTAAGAATCTCACCGGGCAGACATTACAGGCGGAAATCTGGCGAGCACATCTCGACAGAGCCAAAAGGCTTCTACTGGAAACCGATATGTCCATTTATGAAGTTGGCGAAAATTCCGGATTCCGTACCTCGGCAACATTTAACGTCATGTTCCGTCGGGCCACTGGCATGACCCCCACCGAATTTCGCCGTCAGGTGAAACTGCCGATCCGGCAGGGATGAAAATGGTTCAAATATCACCCGATTGCACTGGCAACGCCAATGCAACCGGCCCTGCGGTGTGCGCCGGCCCTGAATCAACATGATGGAAAGTCATCGTCATCCAACATTCAAACATCCGCACCGCGACGGTCAGGAAGTGGAAATAACGCCGCGGCACGGCCCTGCGACCCGCGTTTAAAAAAGTATGCGAGGACACCAGGGATGTATCCGGCAGAGTGCGTGTGTCGGCTTCGGCACGCGTAGGTCGATTTGCCAGCTTGCCATGGTTCTTGTGCCGGCCGGTTTTGCCAGGTGCAGCGCACAAAAAAGCTGCCACACCCGCGGCAAACCGCACCGTTCGACTAAGTTATGTATTAACGCTAAGATTACGAAAAGCATGAAACACAATACAAAACGGATGAAAAGCAAGAAAACGGATGAAGCCTCGCCGCATGGTCACAGTGCCGATTCGGCCAGCCGGGTGCCCCGGCGTTTCCCGGCGGACCAGCGCAGTTCGCATTGGGGGCACGTTGGTGCCTGGTATGATGAACTCATTGGCCAGGATGGAAGCGATCATCATCAGAAGCTCATTATCCCCGGTGTGTTGCGGATGTTGAACTTGCATGCTGGAGACCGCCTGCTGGATGTTGCCTGCGGACAGGGGGTATTGGGGCGGGCCGGCGCGAAGCTGGGCGTCCATACGCTTGGCGTGGATATGGCGGCTTCATTGATCGCCGCGGCCATGGAGCGGCGCGAGGATCCCGCGCTGGAGCGGTATTATCAGGCTGATGCAAGAAATCTCTCGGCATGCAGCGCCATAAAGCCGGGGGAATTTGATGCGGCAGCATGTATATTGGCCATCGCCAATATCACGCCGCTTTCACCCGTGTGGCATGGGATTTATAGCGCATTAAAACCGATGGGGAAACTGGTGGTGGTGTTGTTGCATCCGTGTTTTCGTATTCCCAAAAAATCGGCATGGCAATGGGATGCCGAGAAAGATATTCAGCACCGCCTGGTGGATGGCTATCTTACATCGGAAAAAATTCCCATTGCGATGCATCCCGGCAGCGATCCGGATGCAACGACATTAAGTTTTCATCGGCCATTGCAGGCATATATCAACACGTTGGGATCGGCGGGATTGTGGGTTGATCACATGGAAGAATGGGTAAGCGGTAAGTTGCCACCCCGGGGCGTACGCTTCGCGGCCCTGGATCAAAGTCGCCGGGAAATTCCGCTGTTTCTGGCGCTGCGCGCGGTGAAAGCACGATGATGCTTCGTCAATTGTGACGGCACCGGGCAAGTTTACCAAGGTGGCTACGGGTCGCTGGTATCCTGGCCCGCATGGGTGCTGATCGTTGCCTTCTTATCATCGGATGGGAAACCCCACGCTCCCATGCCTGCGGCTTGTTACCCCTGCGCGGGCATCAGGTTTTTTCCCCCTGGCTGCGGCATCCGGCGGCGTTGAGCAACCCGTGTTTGCGAATAATATGCATTACGCTATTGCTTTTGTGGAATGTAAAGCGATAATAACTCTTGGAGACTCGGCCTGAGGGTTGCTTTAGGGTGACTTGACTGGCGTTGTCTCCTTTTTTTTGCGCTCATCTTGCCATGTAGGGATCCGGCACAAACACGATCCCATATTCTTGGTATACGGTTCCATCACGGTAGGCATCTCCGCGAAACTGCAGTTGATTCAGCCACGGCCCAAATTCGGTGGCAATCTCAGTGCGGGTTGCCGCGTTCATCCCGCGTGTCGGCAAACGGAAGCCCCAGTTCAGGCAGTAAATAGCCAGATCGGCGGCTTGGACTGGATATGTCATATCCGACGAAACGAAGAACGGCGCTGGTACAATCCAAGCGGAACGGTATCGGCCTGTTTGCGTCTTCTGGAAATAGTTCTGCAATCGGCGCACGAAGCGGCGGTCCCTGGGACGCCCATTTGAAGCGGTCGCGGTCGAGCAGTTTGCAACCTTTGAGTTCTGTGCGGAACTGGTGCAACACCACACCAAATGACGCCAGTTCCAGCCGCTGCACCTCTTGAACAAAGGGCCAGACCTCCATATCTTGCAGTGCGATTCCACCGCGGACCTCATACGGCATGCTTTTGTGATCGTGTCCGCTCTCGTCGAGAAATAAGAGCCAACTCATTGCACGGCCTCCGGTTCGCGGTTGAGCATGCGTTTAGCGCGTTTGACGCCCTCGTGCGTCAAACGACAGCGTTTGCGGGCCTGCTGGGAGGTTCCGGTTTTCTGCACCTGCATTGCCAGCTTGGGCGATTGGGCCATCAAAGTGTCACCGCCCGTAAATCTTGATCCACCGCCTGCGAAGGCACCCTCCTCATGCGCGCCGGCATAACGACGGCCCGGGGTGACCGAGGCCGTATTCAAGGTTCGGGAGGCTTCACCGCGTTTCAGCGACACCGGGGGGTTGACCTGAACCGCTTCAGCAAGGGATATTTTTCGCCATTGGCCTCGCTTTTTTGTATTCGCCACCGTTTACTTCCCTTTCACTGCAACTGCGGGTGAGTGATTCTGCATCCACGCTTGGTTCGCCAAACCTCAATCCTCCAAGCTACCATTCTAAACCAGGCTCCAACCGGGGGCACGATACAGTCCCATCGCGGCTTCGCCGCAACCAAATATCACATGGCCGCCGGCTCTGCCGGCGGTAACCGTCCGTCAAAAGCGCGGTGTGCCGAGTTGGGAATTCTTCGTAGATCACGAAGAATTTGACAGATTGTGGCACAGTGCGCAGACCTTGGCAAGCCCCACCGTTGGCCATTTATTTTTTCATCGTTGGCTCGCTTTTGTGGTACGCTTGTTGGGGCATCGCATTTTTGGCTGGTGACCGGGGACATAACTATGAGAACCCCACGCTCCCATGCCTGCGGCTTGTTACCCCCGCGCGGGCATCAGGTTTTTTCCCCCGGCTGCGGCATCCGGCGGCGTAGCACACTCTGTGTTTGTGTGCAGGTAACTCGGCTGTCGCAATCGCGGCTTTCAGCGGCGGCGAGGGGGCAGGCATGCGTTGCCTTGGGGCTTTGCTATGGCGGGCAAGATATGTTCAAATAGGGCTTATGTCCGAATTGTCTTCGTTACCAACTGATCCTGAAAGCTCCTCCGACAGCGCGGCTGGCGCGACAGAGTTGCCGCAGGCGTTGTCCACGCCGGGAAAGCGTACGATCGGGGCGGTGGTGATCGTGCTTCTGGCGCTGGTGGCGTATTGGCCATTGCACACGGCGGGCTATATCTGGGATGATGGCGGCTGGCTGGTGCACAATCATTTTGTGCATCATTGGCGGGGCCTTTGGAATATCTGGTTTAATCCGCATGATTCCATTCAATATTATCCGATGGTATTTACCGCGTTTAATCTGCAATGGCATATCTGGGGCGGAAACGCGCTGGGTTACCATGTGCTGAATATCATCATGCAGGCAGTGAATGCTGTTTTTCTCTGGCGTATTCTCAAGGCGCTGAAATTGCGCAGCGCCTGGATTGCGGCGGCGATCTGGGCGATTCATCCGGTCCAGGTGGAGACGGTCGGATGGGTTGTGGAGCAAAAGAATCTGCTGTCTGCCATGTTTCTGTTTCCCGCTGTTCTCATCTGGACGGGATTTGCGGATTTAGAGGGTAAACGCGGTGCCGGCGAACCGTTTTTAACCGTGCAGCAGTGGCGCAAGTATGCGTTGGCAACACTTTTGTTTGTTCTGGCTTTGTGCTCGAAAAGCGATGCCTGCATTGTTCCCGTGGTGCTGCTGTTTGTACTGGGCTGGAAACGCGAATATATCAAAACCCGCGATGTTCTGCTGTTGCTTCCGTGGATGGTCTTCGGCTTTCTGTCCGCCCTCATGACCATTTACATTGAGCACTCACAGGTGGGTGCCAAGGGGCATGCATTTCAATTTACCATCGCCCAGCATCTGATCATTGCGGGCAAAGACCTCTGGTTTTATCCATTCAAATTATTCTGGCCGTGGCCGATGATGGCGGTTTATCCACGATGGCATGTAAGCCATGTGGCGGCGTGGGAATGGGTATTCCCGATTACGGCATTTGCCATCCCGCTGGTGTTATTGGCATTATCAAGAAAAATTGGACGCGGCCCCTTCGTGGCGGTTTGTGTGTATGGACTGATGATTTCACCCTTGCTGGGGTTTATCGCTTTTTACACGGAAGTTTATACATTTGTGGCGGATCATTATCAGTATCTGGCGTGTATCGGGATTATCGTCCTGGCCACAGAAGTGGTAGCCGAAGTAGTCAGCCGCGTGCGGCGGTCAGACCGTAACGCGGAGAAAATGGCGCTGCCAGCGGAGGGGTCAAAGGCACCCATTGAGGCAAAGACGAATGGTGGTTTTGGGCACCGGCTTGGGGCGGCTGTTTCGGTGCTGGTGTTGCTGGCGCTGGGAACAATGACCTGGGCGCAAAGCCAGATATATACGCCACCCCTGCGGGTATGGACGCACAACATCAAATGTAATCCCGATTGCTGGCTGGCCATGGAGCGTGTGGGCGTACATGAATACGGCAAAGGGCATGTATCGGCGGCACTGGTGCTGTTTGAGCGTGCCCAAGAACTTTCGCACGGTACAAATTTAATAGTCAATGCCAATTTGGGTGATTTATACCGGCATCTCGGGCAGTATGCCAAAGCCATTCCATATTATCGCCGGTCTCTGGCGGTAGCGGGGCGGCAGCCGCCGATCATTGCCCATCTGGTTGATTGCTACGAGAAAGTTGGCGACTGGCGACAGGCGTATATTGATCTTTTACATGGCGTTAAGCTTTTGCCGCACTCCGCGGACCTGCAGACACAATTGGCGGCGATGCTGGCCAAGGCGGGGCACCCCAGGCAGGCGGTACCTCACTTTATGATGGCCGTCAAATATGAACCTGCGGATACCCGGGCGTTATTTGGTCTGGCGGAGAGTCTCGCTGCGCTGGGAGAATGGCAAAAGGCGATTCCGTATTTTCAGCGGGCATTGAAAGCCTCGCCTGATTTCGGACAGGGGCATTTTGCGTATGGTGTGGTTTTGCTGCAACATGGTCAGCCGGCGCTGGCCGCGGAACAATTTCATACGGTTTTAGCTCTGGGCCGAGAGTTGCGGGTTGAGCATAACACGCTGGGGAAGCATTTTGCACCCGACCCCTGGCGGATTCAAACCCATCAGGCTCTGGCGGCGGCGTATGCCGCCGGGCACCATCCCCGGCGGGCGGCCAAACAAAAGGCGATCGTCAAGCGGCTGGTGCAAAGGCAGCAGCACTGGGCCGAGATCAAAAAGCATGTTAATAATTAACGCAATGAAGGACCCCGAATGAAGCGACATACATCCACCGCTCGCGCTGCGGTAACGCGCGAGTCCGTCGAGGCGGTCAAAGCTTCCGCGGTCAGCAGAAAATGGAAAGCCATTCTGGCAATCGGCGGTCTGCTGCTGCTGACGCTGGCCGTTTATTATCCGTTGCGGCGCGGTGTGTTTTTATGGGATGATGCCGCGTGGCTTACCAACAACCCGCTGATCCATCATTGGCGGGGTTTTGAAATATTCTGGTTTTCAATCAAATCCATGGGAGAGACGCAATATTACCCGATGACATTAAGTGTCTTGTCGATTGAATACCACCTCTGGGGTCTGCAGACCCTGCCGTATCATCTCGTCAACGTATTGTTCCAGGCCGGTAATGCGATCCTTCTGTGGCTGATCCTGCGGCGGCTGGAGTTGCGATCGGCGTGGCTGGTGGCGGCGCTGTTTGCGATCCATCCGGTGCAGGTGGAGACGGTGGCGTGGGTGGCGGAAATTAAAAATCTGCTTTCCGGCTTCTTTTACTTTCTGGCGTTGCTGTGTTTCCTGAAATTTATTGGAATCGGCCCGACCGGCGATGCAACCGGAAAAACCGGAAGTGCCGCAAAGCCCTGCTCCAACCATCAGTTGTATGTGGTATCAACGCTTCTGTTTTTGTTTGGATTGCTCAGCAAAACCGCGGTATGTACGTTGCCGGTGGCAATTCTGGTGATTCTCTGGTGGAAAGACCGGTGGCGCGAGCGGGAGATTATTCTGCGGCTGATACCCTGGTTTGTTATCGCGTTTATTATCGGCATGGTTACCATTCATGTGGAGCATACCAGTGTCGGCACCCACGGCGCGGCCTGGCGGTTCAGCATTGGACAGCGCCTTCTGATTGCCGGTCATGCGTTCTGGTTTTATCTCATCAAGCTGTTGTGGCCGCATCCGCTGCTGATGATTTATCCCCGCTGGCATTTGGGGCATAGTCTTGGATATCTCTGGGCAATCGCCGCGGCTGTTCTGATGGTATTTCTCTGGCTGATGAAGAATCGCATCGGCCGCGGTCCGTTGGCGGCCATGTTGTTTTATCTTATTACCATCGGGCCGGTGCTGGGCTTTATCACGTTTTACACGCAGATATACAGTTTTGTCGCGGACCATTATCAGTACCTTGCATGTATTGGGCCGCTGGTATTGGCCGGCGAGTTGATTTACCGGGCGGCTGATCGATTGGGGCAATGGAAGCACTTGTTGGCTTTGAGTGTGGCAGCCGCGCTGCTGGTGGTGTTGGGGTGGGTAAGCTTTAATCAAAGCAGACTTTACGACTGGGATTATACGCTCTGGCATTATGTTTATCGGCACAATCGGAATTCATTTATTGTCAAGGCTCTGTATGGTGCCACGCTTCTGGAGCGGCAGCAATATGGTCCGGCCATGAAGCAACTTGTCGAAGCCAATGCCATGCACCGCCATTGCCTGCCGGTGGTATTTAATCTGGCCGCCGGATACATGGTCACGGGACATTTCCATCGCGCGCTGCATTATTATGGATGGTATCTGCTGCATGATCCCGGCTCCGTGGACGCATGGACCAACTCGGCGAATTGTCTTGTAGCGCTGCGGGCATATGCTCCTGCCGCCCGTGATCTGGCAATGGCTTTGAAGTTCAAGCCGGATTTTGCCACCGGGTGGATGGAATTGGCCCATGTGAGTTATCTGGCCGGACATCGGAAATATGCGGAGAAGTTTTATCGCCATGCGATTCGCCTGGATCCGTCCATGGCCCGGGTCAAACTTGCTGTATCGGCCAAAATGCTCCCGCAAATAGCGCCGGTTAACGCGATGAAACCTCCCGTCCGGCATCCGGCGACGAGCCGATAAATGTATCGTTCGCGCCGCTGAGATCGTGATTTTATCCGCCGACATTGCCAATGCCCCAAGTCCATTTCTTGGGTTAATGGCGAACCGCGCCACGGGTATAAGCGTATAAGGAAGTATTACGCAGTTGTCATGACAGTGTAATACATTGTATAATCTAACTGTCAGCCCGGTTCGCCGCGATCCGGCAGGGCGGTTGTAAGGAATATTTGATGCGTAAAAATCAACAATCCGGAAAAATGCCGAAGGATCAGGTCATGGCCTTTAAGGTAGACGCGAAACTTGCGGAGCTTTTGGCCAGCGTCAAAAACAAAAGCGAATTAATTCGTGATGCCGTCTATGCGTACCTTGGGCATCTGTGCCCGTTGTGTGAAGGTAAAGGCACCATTCCGGCCAATCGCAGTCATGAAATTGAACTGCTGCTCAAGCAGCTTGAATTTGCAACCTGCACCGGATGCCATACGGCGCTGCCGGTGATGCCTCGTTTGCGGAAGCTGGTAAAAGCCATGCCCAAATCGGATCAGCTTCGGCTGACTGAATTTGAGAAGACCGGCGAGCTGTTGTGTGCTGATTGTTTTGAAAAAGCCGATCAATGCGCCACCTGCGGGCAGCACGTGCCGCAGGGAAAACTGCCATCCCATCTGGCGCGGCGTCATGCGGCGGCGAAGGCCTGAGGATTCGGCATTATTGGCGGAAGGTGTTGTGTTGCAGCAATTATTGACATGCTTTGGCGAGGTGGAATCATGCACGCGGTGATCCTGGCGAATCTAAATTTGTGGAATCCCAGCGGTGTGGGGATGACCGTGGCGGCCATTTTGGCTACGGCATTCCTTCTGGGCATGGTGCATGGCATAACCCCTGATGAGCACACCTGGCCCATCACGTTCAGCTACAGCGTCGGCAGCTACAGTTGGAAAGGCGGCATGAGGGCGGGACTGCTTTTTTCGCTGGCATTTACGCTTCAGCGTTCAATTGCATCGGAATTGGCATTCCTTTTTGTTAAGCCGGTCATGGCATTAATGGGAGCCGATTGGTTCAATTATTCGGTTTATATCATAGTGGGAACCGTAATGGCGGGTTCGGGAATATATATTTTGCGGCGCGGAAAAATCTGGCATCTGCTGCACACACATAATATGCTGCACTCGGAAGGAGCCGCCGATCCGCAGTCCGCACCATGGTGGATGCCACTGGTGCATGGATTTATCGCCGGATGGGGCACGGGTGCCTTTGCGATTCTCGTGTACACAGCCCTGGCGCCGCACATGCCCAATGCGTGGGTTGGATTTGTTCCGGGAATGTTTTTTGGACTCGGCACCATGGTCATGCAGGTGCTGGTGGGGGGCTTGTTCGGCCAATGGATGGCTAAACGAAAGTTCAGCGAAAATGCCCGTGTGATGATCGCCCGGTTGATGTCGGGTCGGGTATTAACCTGGGGCGGGTTCAGCTTTGCTCTGGTGGGTTTGCTGGGGTTGATTTTTCCGGTCATTGGCGATCTTCAGATCAGTACCGGCATCAAAGTGCACAACCTGGCCCATCTGGGCGTTGGATTTTTCCTTGCGGTGGTGATGCTTTTCGGCGTGGCGGCGGTGGCTTTCTTCAAATCCATTCATGATGTCACAGCCATGGGAGTCAATGTTCCAGCGCCGGGAACTGCCGCCGATCATGCATCATGTGCCCATCATCATCACCATCATGAAGCAGAAGCGGAACCTGCGCCGGGCAGTTCCCTGCCGTGATGGCCAAGATGATAAAAATGTGGCAAAAATGCGAAAAACAGTGTCCTTGTTGAATTCTTCGCTCTGTAGTAATCTATATGGCGCTGAAACTGTATTGTCGCATGGAGCGGCGTAGAAGTCAGCCTGGACCGGTCAGGAAGTGGTTGCCGCTGGCGCTAGTATGACAGGTTTCCGGAGTTTCCAGCCGTGCGCAACCATCCTGCGGGAGTTTTTCCATGCGAACCGACGCTAAAGTCGCTCTGGTCGCGGTGCTGATCATTGTTGTACTGGTTATCATTTACTTTGCATTCCGTAATCCATCGAGTCGCACCGCGGAGAATAACGCTCTGCCCAGCGCCCAGCCGGCGCTGGTTGAGGCACCGAATCTTCCAGGATCCAGTCCGGTGCCACCGGCTTTGACCCAACCGAGCCAAACCCAGCCGGGATTGGTCTCCCTGCCGGCAACCGCCGCAACTTCCATGCCCGCAACCATGCCGAGTATGGCCGATCAGACCGCAACGTCTATGCCGTCACTTGCCACCAGCCAGACCACTGCTGCTTCACCCACGGCTGGCCCCGCCAGTGCGACGGGTGCCACCGCGGATAACTCCAATGCAACCTTGTCGCTTAATACACCTGCGGCCGACACCGGAAATTCCGGCTTGAACGCAACAAATTCCAGCAATGCCGGTAACAGCGTCAACGCAGGTTCCGCCGATTCGGCTGGAAACGGTAACACCAATGCTACGCTGAGTTTTCCGCCGGTAAATTCCGGCTCCACCGGGTCGGCTTCCAGTGTGGCGCTGGGATCGCGTCGCCATCGGCATCGCAGCCGAACCCTTACGCTTTCGGCACCGCATGGCGGCATATATATCGTTCGCAAGAATGATACGCTGGCATCCATTTCCCGTCGCATCTACGGCAGTGAACGCATGATTCATGCACTGGAACGCGCCAATCCCGGACTCGATCCGCGACGTATGCGAATTGGCCAGCGGATTCGTCTTCCGCATCGTGGCCGCACGGCGATGACCGGAACATCTCATCGCGTTCGGCACCACACTTATGCGTCTTCAAGCCGGAGCGGCCGCACGTACGTGGTGCGGGCCGGAGAAGATTTATCCAGCATCGCCCGGCGATTTTATGGCAACCCCGGGCTGTGGAGACGGATTTATAATGCCAACCGCCGGATCATTGGATCCAGTCCCAATAAGCTTCGTGCCGGCGAGCGCATTGTCATTCCGCCAAAGTGAAATCGTGGTAGTTAACGATGCTTTGTTCTAATCCATGCAGGATTCGTTTGGGCCTTCGCCCGGCGGATCGCCCGATTTTATAATCGGCAATATCGGTGCCGCAGGCTGCCCCATCGTGGATAAGCTGTTGGCAAAAAATTAACGTGACAAATCGCGGTCTTACAGCCATACTATCGTGCAGCTTGGTGGACAACCAAATGCCCGCCACGTACTATATGCAGTGTTGTTCGATTTTTGTTCGGGCAATATGTGGCATGATATTGGTTTGATGGTCATCCCGTTTCCGGGACTGCAACAGGTGGTGTGATGGAACTCAATCAGATTTATCAGCGTGATTGTATCGAGGGTCTCGCGGACATTCCTGAAGGCAGCATTGATCTGGTGTTTGCCGATCCGCCCTTTAACATCGGCTATAAATATGATGTTTATGAGGACAAGCGGGCCGCCGAAGATTATCTGGCCTGGACACGGCAATGGGGAGCCGGCGTGGTCCGGGCGCTGAAATCGGACGGCACCTTCTGGCTGGCGATCGGCGATGATTTTGCGGCGGAACTGAAATTGATTTTTCAGCGTGAGCTGGGACTTAAATGCCGCAGTTGGGTGCTCTGGTATTATACCTTCGGCGTGCAGTGCAAATATAAATTTGCCCGCAGCCACACGCACCTGTTTCATTTCGTTAAGGACGTCAAAAAATTCACCTTCAACATTCCGCCGATTCGCGTGCCATCGGCCCGCACGCTGGTTTATGGGGACAGCCGCGGCAATCCCGATGGCCGCCTGCCCGATGATACCTGGATTCTCCGTCCGCAGGATATTCCGGATCAATTTCAACCCAATGAAGACATGTGGTATTTTCCGCGCGTGTGCGGAACATTTAAAGAACGCGCCGGCTGGCATGGCTGCCAGATGCCTGAGCAGTTGCTGGGGCGCATTATCAAAGCCTCTTCCAATGAGGGTGAGACCGTTCTGGACCCCTTTGGCGGCAGCGGATCCACGCTGGTAACCGCCAAAAAGCTTGGGCGGAAATTTATTGGCTTTGAACTATCGTCCGACTACGCTAAACGCATTGAAGCCCGCCTGGCGGAAACCAAAGAGGGCGAGCCATTACTGGGTTCTGATGTTCCCGCAACCTCCGCCCCATCCACCGCCAACGGTAAAATCCGCGTGAACGGCAAGCGCGTGAATGCCAAAGCCGCCGTGGAGCAGCCATCGCTTTTAATTCCACCGCCACTGCCCGCAACGGGCACGTGATGGAAACCGCTTATTTTACGATATGGGCCTTTCGTAAAATAAGAGGATTCCTTATTTTGCGATATTAAGTCAAGATATGTCCCATGAAACGTGGACTCCAAGGCCGCTAACCGCCATTTCAACCGTTGGCGAAACGGTGAAAGCATTTATTCCCGCGCACCTTCCGCCGGTACCTCCGGTCAACTTTTTCCGGGCAACTGCAAGTCAGATTGAATGCGGCTCTGGTCTGGCTGGGCCGCTTGGATGCGGTATGTACCTTGCTGCCCGATCCCGATTTATTCCTCTATATCTGCGTTCGGAAGGAGGCTGTGCTGTCTTCCATGATTGAGGGCACCCAATGTTCTTTATCTGATCTGCTGCTGTTTGCAATTCAGGAACCCCCGGCGTGCCGATGGATGACACGCGCGAAGTCAGTAATTACGTGGCGGCTATGGAGCGGATGTTCCAGACGTCATTTTACGCAACTCATTTATTTACAATATGTTACGTGTGTTTTTCGCTTTTGCGTGTAGCCACTAAATTATTGTGTTAATGTTGATTTTGTGCTTGACGTTAAATTTGATTGTGATATTATAGTGGCCACTATGACTGTGCATGTAGATAAATCGAAATCCGGCAAATACGTGCGATACCTGCTGCGAAGTTCCTTTCGCGTTGACGGCAAGGTCAAACATCGTACCGTCGCCAATATCTCACATTGCTCCCCGCAGGAAATCGACGCCATCAAGCTGGCCCTGCAGCACAAAGGCGATCTGACTTCTCTCGTGTCGTTGCGTGAAGATGTCACCCTGCTTCAGGGATCATCTTTCGGGGCCGTCTGGGCAGTCTACGATATGGCCCGGCAGTTGGGCATCCTGGCCGCATTGGGTTCCACCCGCCAAGGCAAGTTGGCGCTCTGGCAGATCATCGCCCGCGTGATCGATCAAGGCTCGCGACTCTCGGCGGTACGCCTGGCTTCCAGCCACGCCGCTTGTGATATTCTGGGTTTGGAGAACTTCAACGAGGATGATCTGTATGCCAATCTGGACTGGCTGGATGCGAATCAGGCGCCTATTGAGAATCGGCTGTTTACGGCGTCGGCACGACCGGGCGGGAATGTTTTCTTTCTTTACGATGTCACCAGCAGCTATCTTGAGGGGCTCCGCAATGAACTGGCCGCCTTCGGCTATAATCGCGACGGCAAAAAGGGCAAACGGCAAATCACCATCGGATTGCTATGCAACGCCCAAGGGCAACCGTTATCCATTGAGGTGTTCACCGGCAACACCAATGACACGGCGACGATGGCCAGCCAGATCCGCAAGGTTGCTGAACGCTTCGGCGGCGGCGAGGTGACCTTTGTGGGTGATCGGGGAATGATCCGGGGTCGGCCCATCGAGGATTTGACCACGCATGGCTTCCACTACATCACTGCCATAACCAAACCTCAAATAGAATCGTTGCTGGCCCGTGGTGTATTAACCATGTCACTGTTCGATCAGGAACTCGCGGAAGTGCTCCCCGATCATGGCCCGCGTTACATCATGCGTCGCAACCCGATCCGTGCCATGGAGATGGGAACCTCTCGCCAAGAAAAACTTCAGGCCGTGCAACACCAGGTGGATCGTCAGAACAAGTATCTTCAAGAGCATTCCAAGGCCAGTGTTCAGGTGGCAACCGGCAAGATCACGGCATTATGCCGGAAACGGCGTCTGGACGCATGGGTACAGGTCACAGCACAAGAACGGGTACTGGCCCTGACGGTAGATCAATCCGCACTGGCCGAGCAGCAAAAACTCGATGGCTGCTATGTCCTCAAGACTGATCTGACCCAGCCCCAAGCTGACGCCCAGAGTGTCCACGCCCGCTACAAGGACCTGGCATTGGTGGAGTGGGCGTTCCGCACCAGCAAGACGGTCCAGTTGGAGATGCGTCCGGTGCATGTGCGTCTGGCCGGCCGCACGCGTGGCCATGCCCTGGTGATCATGCTGGCCTACAAGATCGTGCAGGAATTAGCCCGTCGATGGCAGACCATCGACGCCACGGTACAGGAAGGTCTGGATGAACTCAAAACGCTCTGCACGACGCAGATGGCTGTTAAGGGAAAGCCGCTGTGCAACTGCATCCCGCAACCGCGGGCATCGGTGCAGCGGTTGCTGGAACTGGCGGAAGTGATCCTGCCCCGAGCACTCCCGCACCGTGGCGTCCATGTAGCCACGAGAAAGAAGCTGCCGACAAGACGCAAACAGCGTTGATTTTACTGCCTGATATCGCTGTGCGAAGCACCGATTTTAGCTGGAACATCCGATGGAGCATGGGCTGGAGCGGATGACTGGTGGATTTCCACTTTAATTGCGGCTGATTAAGGAAATGCACGCCAAACTCATGGCCGGCGGGCGGGGAGAAAATGCCACACCCGGTGAATTCAGGCGCAGCCAGAATTGGATCGGCGGTACCCGTCCAGGTAACGCGATGTTTGTTCCTGCGCCGCCGGAACATGTTATGTCGTGCATGGGTGATCTGGAATTGTTCCTCCATGACCGGCCCGCCCCGATGTCCGCTTTGCTGAAGGCGGCACTGGCGCACGTCCAGTTTGAGACCATTCATCTCTTTCTGGACGGCAACGGACGGCTGGGCCGGCTGTTGATTACCCTGATCCTGTGCGACCAGAAAATCCTGCGCGAACCGCTGCTGTATTTGAGCCTCTACTTAAAAAAGCATCGTACGCGCTATTACGAATTGCTCAACCAAGTTCGCACCGATGGGAACTGGGAGCATTGGATGGACTTTTTTGCCGACGCAGTTGCCCAGACCGCTGAACAGGCCGTTGGCACCGTCCGGCTTCTTAAGAAACTTCAGATCAACGACCGTGCGCGTATCAGTGGGCTTGGCCGCATTTCCGCCAGTGTGCTGCGGGTGCATGAATCGTTGACCGAACGGCCCGTTGCCACCGTCCGCCTGTTATCACGCCGCAGCAGCCTCAATGTCGTTACGGTTGGAAAAAGCCTGACGCACTTGAAGGAACTGGGCATCGTCACCGAACTTACCGGCCGGCGGCGCAACGGGGTGTTCACGTATCACCACTATCTGAAAATCCTCAATCAAGGCATTGAGTAAATCACGGCGACGGAAGTGCGGTGCTGCAGAAGTTGCACGGGGTGTGGCGATGTGGATGGCTCGCCCGTTAAATCGGGCTGGTGCTTGCGGCGGGCCGCTGGGGGCCGGTAATATCATCGGCGATGCAAAGGTGTATTGGAATTTTTGCGGGTTTATGTCTAGCCATTCTGCTGGCCGGCGTCGCCGGATGTGCTGCGACGCATCAGTGGCCGCCGGGGCTGACTTCGGCGGCTCGCCGGCAATTAAAAGCCATGCCCGCTATCGCTACGCCCTGGCCGGACGGCCCGCCCGGTGGAGAGCTTATCCAAACCGCACACTATCGCATTTACACCACCATTGATAGTCCACTGCAACAGCGGTTGATCGCCCGGGTGCTGGAGGCCGATTACGCCCGGTTTTTCCGCCTTGTGCCCCATGCTGCCCCAAGGTTGCCAATGGTTGGATATGTGTTTCGTAACCGCGGGCAATGGGCGCGCTACACGCGACGCGTTACCGGCTCGCAGGCACGTGTTTATCTGCACATTGATGCCGGTGGGTTTGAACGCAACGGCGTGTTTGCCGCTTATCGCTCCAATGTGGCGGAGATATTATCCGTCCTGGCCCATGAAGCGTGGCATCAGTTCAGTTTTCTGGCACTAAGGGACCACTTGCCCGCATGGCTTGACGAGGGGCTGGCCACACAATGTGAAGCAATGCGGTGGCGGAATGGATATCCAGTCTTTACGCCCTGGCTTAATGCCGCGCGATGGGAAGTGCTCCGTCATGCCATTGAACGGCGGCAATTGCTGGCGTTGCCGGCATTGGCGGGCACGCAAGCAGGCAGCGTTTTGATGCACAACACTGCTTATATCCAAATCTATTATGCGGAGGTCTGGTCATTGATGCTTTTCCTCGAACACAGCCGCTACCGCCCGGAGTTGCTGGAGCTTTTGACCATGGCGGAGAAGGGGCAACTCAACAAACTCCTGATTGGATCAGGTCTGACCGCGGCGGATAAAGCAGACCTCTCATTGCGCTGGAACCGTGTTGCCGGGAAAGTGTATCTGCGGCACTTCTTTACTTCTCATCCGCATCTGAAACAGCGTTACGTCGCATTTATCGATCGCCTGGTAAAATCCTGGCCTCCGGCGAAACCGGAGTATACTGCTTTGCGAACCGCACGAGGCTCAAAGTCATGATGCTGGCATGGACTCTTTTTATCGTCCTTGCCGTGATGACTCTGGCATTGGATGTTGTCATTCCTCAAACCGCGGTTGGCACAAATGCCTTCAAGCGTGCGGCGGTGCTGTGCTCGCTGCCGATTTTTCTTGCTCTGGTATATGGCGTTTACCTGCACTTTGCCTTTGCCATCAGCCCCGCGGAGCCTTTGGATGCCGCTTCGCAACCGGTTTTAACTTTCAGTACCGGATATCTGCTGGAACTGGGATTAAGCGCGGATAACGTGATGATGTTTATTATCATGCTGCGCGCATTAAAAATTCCCGCTGCTGATCAGAACCTGGTCATGTTCTGGGCCATTATTCTGGCACTTGTGGTGCGTGTGGCATTGATTCTTACCGGTCTGGCGCTGGTGCGTCGATTCCATCTGCTGTTCTATTTTATGGGGGCATTTCTCCTGCTGGCGGGGGTACTGATGTTTTTTGAACGCGATGGCGAACGCGGCATGGCAGAGCGCCTGGTGAACCTCTCAAGCCGATTTCTTCCTATCAGCCCGAAATACGCCGGTCGGCAAATGGTGGTTTTAAGCAATGGGCGCCGCTGTATGACGCCGCTGCTGCTGGCGATCATACTTGTAGGGCTGGTGGATGTGCTGTTCGCATTTGATTCCATCCCGGCGGTTTTCGGTATTACCAGCGATCCGCTGATTGTTACAAGCAGCAATGTCTTTGCCGTGCTGGCGTTGCATCGGCTCTATTTTATCATGGCTCCACTAATGGACCGCTTGCGGTTTCTGGAGACCGGACTGGCACTGATTCTACTGTTTATCGGCGGCAAGATGCTTTTGCCGCTGCTTGGCACTTTCCTGCCGCCGGTGCAAATAAGCACAACTGCTTCACTGCTGGTCATTCTGGCGATTCTGCTTTCAGCGGCCGGAGCGTCGTTTTTTCTCCCGGCCAAAAAGAAATAAGGGCTTTACACGCCGTTAACCAAATACTCAAGGCAAATTTACGCCATGCTCACAATATGCTCACGATGCACCGCTACACTACCCTTGCGTTCGCTTTCCAAAACGCATCACCCACCTCTCTTCCGCCTGAAGCCCCGGTTCCCCGCCGAGGGCTTCTTTTGCGCACAGCATTACCCCGCGATTTTCAGGCGATCCTGTAAATGGGCTTTCCATGTTTCGCTGATCGCGGAATCGGTGATAATCAGATCCAGATCCTCAATGGAACACACGCGAGCCAGGCCTTTGCGGCCGAATTTGCCCGCATCAGCCAGCAGAATTTTTCGCGCCGCCTGCTTCAGGGCGAGCTTTTCAATCTGCACCATGGCCAGATTGGTATTGAAAATATCCGTTTCATAAATCCCGGCAACAGAGAAAATCATGACATCGGCATGAATTTCCGCCAGCGCCTGCATGGTAATCGGGCCTACCATTACCCCGGATCGCGGATACATTGCCCCGCCCAGTACCAGAAGCTCCACGCCTTCATCATTGGTGAAATGATTGGCCACCGTCAGAGAGTTGGTAACCACCTGTAACGGCCGGACCTCCAACTGCTGCACGGTGTAATGAATCGTTGAGCCGCCGTCAAAATAGACGGTCATACCGGGTTCAATCATGGCGGCGGCGGCTTTTCCAATGGCGCGTTTTGCATCCACCTGTTCCTGCATGCGCTGATCCAAGTCCAGCATGGCCGGGGACCGGCCGCGGAATAAAACGCCCCCACGCGTGGATTCAACAACACCCTGCCCGCACAGGGCATCAACATCCCGCCGTACCGTCGAACTTGATACGCCAAGTTCCTCCGCCAGTTGTTCCAGCGAAGCGCTCTGCCGCGTCCGCAGGATATCAAGAAGTTTTTTCTGGCGATCCACGATCAGCATACGGTTGTCCAAGTGGGTTATTTGATTTTGCCCCAGGTTTCTTCCAGCGCCCGCGCGCTGGCCTGAATGCCCGCAATTTCCTTGGGCCAAAGTTCCGGCTCCAGCGTTGCTTCCACGCCGGAACTCCCTACCACCGTGGGAACACTCAGGCATACATTTTTAATTCCATATTGCCCCCCAAGCTGACTGCTGACCGGTAAAATCCGCTTGCGATCCAATGCGATGCAATGAATCACTTCCGCAATACTTAAGCCCACCGCATATCCCGCGCCACCCTTGAGTTTGATTACTTCCGCTCCGGAAGTCTGGGTTTTTTTGAAAATCTCAGCCTGTTGCGGTGGCGTGAGCATTTTGATCAGCGGCATTCCCGCCACCGTCGCGGTGCTCCAGATCGGGGTCATGGAATCACCATGTTCACCCAGGATCACCGCATCAACCTGCGTGGCTGGAAGATTTTTAGCCGCGGCAATCAGGGAGCGGAATCGTGTGGTGTCCAGTACCGTACCCAGACCAATGACCTGTCGGGCCGGCCATCCCAGATATTCAATGTTCAGTCGCGTCAGTACATCAACCGGATTGGAGACCACAACAAAAATGCACTGCTTTTTAACACCTGCGCCCTTGAGTGAATCCAGTACGCTTTTATATAACGAAACATTGCGGTTAATGAGATCCAGGCGGGATTCATCCGGCTTGCGGCGTAAGCCCGCGGTGATGCAGATGACATCAGAATTCGCCGCACCTTTGATGTCGGTGGCGTAAATGCTCTGATCTCCCGCCAGCGATGCGCCATGCAGCAAATCCAGCGCCTCCCCGGAGGCCAATTCCGCGTTGGCATCCACCAGAGCAATTTCCCGGACAATGCCCGCGCATTGCAGCGCATAGGCCGCATTGGAACCCACGCGACCGCCGCCGCCAATGATCGTAACTTTCATAAAAGGTCCTTTCGTTCAATGTTGCTGTTCGTCGGCAGCACCGATGCCGGCCTATCATGCCGTCCCGGCGCACCGGGCCAGATTTCATCCCGGCATCCCGGGACCGGTTCCAGCAATCACCGCAATCCGGCCATAATCTGATCCGTCATTTTCTGCACCATATCTTCCAGCTTGTCTTCGGTAATAACCGGACCGACGGATTCAATATGGCCATCGCTCTGGCAGGCGCAGACGCTTTGCGTCGGTGCGTCAAACGATGACAGAAACGGCTGATTTTCCGCGCCGATGCAGCCGGTTACGGCACAAGCCAGGCGTTGATCGGGCATGCCGAATTTTTCTTTCACCTTCAGCAGGTCCACCATTTCCTGCTGCGACAATTGATTGATTCTGCCGAGTTGCCGGGTTAACAGCAGAATCCGGCAGTACGCATCCAGAATTTCCAGCTTGTAATAAGCGCCAATCAGCGATGTATCAAAACAGACCGAACCGTGGTTGCCCATCATGACCGTGTTGGTGTCTTTCGTAATCAATGCGACCACGGATTCGCCAAGCTCCTTGTAACTCGGCGTGGTATATTTGGCCATGGGCACTTTACCCAGGAACACTTCCGCCTCCGGGTGAATGCCTTCCGGAATCGGGATATTGGCCATCGCAAACGCGGTGGCGTGCGGCGGGTGCGAATGTACCACGGCTTTAACATCCGCGCGAGCCTTGTAAATCTGCAGGTGCAGCAGCACTTCGCTGGTGCGCTTCATTTTGTTCTGCTTGTCAATCTGGTTCCCATCCATATCTACGACGGTAATTTGATCCGGCGTTAAAAAGCCTTTGGATACCCCCGTGGGTGTGCAGAGAACCCGATCTTCACCGATGCGGACACTGTGATTGCCTTCATTGCCGGCACAGTAACCCCGCATCCAGATGCGATGGCCCACATCGCACATTTCCTGACGGGCGTGAAACAAATTCTGCATAAATCACCTCATATACATTCGTATTGTTCAAGGCCGCCGTCTTATCGGCAGGCGGCCAGTTCCGTTAACTGACTTTCAACATCTTTTGGGGCTCTTCCGCTGGAAGTCAGAAATAACCCGATCAATTCCGCCATCGATTTAAACCCATGATGCGGATATTCCATCACCAGTACATTGGCTCCCAACTGCTCCATGCCCTCCTGCACGGCCTGTCGGCAGGTTCCGACAATCGCCCGAATATTGGCACACCGGTTGGCCAGACACACCGCCCGTGCCGCCGATGGCACGAACAGCACCGCCAATCGGGTCTGTCCGCCGGAAAATTCTTTTGCTACCGCCCTTATAACGGCCGGCAATTGCTGGCTGGCCGAAGTGCGCACGTCCGCCACGGCCCGGCCGCGCAGTTGTTCAATGGCTCTGGCCGCCGACGGACAATGCCCCTGCATCCAATAAATCCAGGCTGCGGCGGCCGGCGTTTTGGGTGCCGCTGAAATGGTCTGTATTTCCAGCCTCCGCTGTCTGGCCATATCCATGGCCAGCGGCGAAAGTTGCGCTCCCGGTGCCAGATAAATCGTGCCTTCGAGTCCCGAAAGTCTGGAAGCGGTAATCACGCCCGTGAGCACCGGCCCGACAGCCGTTGGTTCCGCCGGTGCGGCGGCGGAGGATTCAGCCGCGGGCGCCGCAACTTGCCGGGCGGATACGGCATCCTCCACAAACCCGTTGGGGACATCAGCGGCCGATGGGGCATTTCCCGCCCGCGGGCGCGCCAATTCCGGGAACTTGGAATAATCGCCGGTGCATACGCCCATCGGCGCATGGATCGTCGCCGGCGCGGTGGCAGGGCCGGCATCACGGTTAAGCGCTTCCAGCACCGCTTCAGTGATCTTTTTAATAAGTTCCGGACTTGCGTCCACAATTAACTCCTGCTGCCGCAGCGGCAGTTATCTCCGGACAATGCCGGAATCTTCCTTTACACCACGCGCAGCGACCCGCTGATGGCCATGCGCCGGAATCGCGTAAACGTCAGAGGATTGGTTACCCCCTCGCCGGTGGGCGTGGCGACGGTATAACTCGGATACCCTTCGCCCTGAATGCCCAGCGTCGCGGTGCTTGGTCCATTTACCGCAAACAGCGTTGTATTCATTACCCGGCCCATGCGCGTAATATTGGCCAGGTTATTGGAATGAATAATGGCCGTATGGCCAAAGCCATGTTCATGTTTCACGGCCAATTCAAGAGCATGGTCGAAATCGCGTGCCCGTACCAGCGGCACAAAGGGCATCATCTGCTCTTCGGGGACAAATGGATTGTTCTCATCCGTTTCGCCGAACAGCAATTCCACATTGTCCGCACAGTGTGTTCCGGCGGCCTGCGCAAGCACCGAACAACTTTTCCCAACAAGTTCCTTGTTGACTGCGTAATGGTCGTCTTTCCAGGTGAAGGCTTTTTTGGTCAGTTGGTCAATTTGTTCTCTGTTGAGTCGAACCGCTCCCGCCCGGCTCATTGCCTCGATCATCTTGTCAAATACGCTCTCCACGACAAATACTTCTTTTTCACCGATGCACAGGAGATTATTATCAAATCCCGCACCGGTAATAATGGAGCGGGCCGCACGGTCAAGATCGGCGGTTTCATCCACAACCACCGGCGGATTGCCCGGTCCGCCCACTACCGCCCGCTTTTTCTGAGCCAGCGCCGCCCGCGCCACGGCCGGTCCTCCGGTAATCACCAGCAGTGCGACGTCAGGATGTTCAAATATCGCATTGGCGGATTCGAGCGTCGGTGGTTCAACAACGCAAATCAGATTATCAATGCCATAGGTTTCCATGATTTGCCGGTTGTATACGCGCACGGCCTCCGCGGCACTGCGATGGCCGGAAGGGTGCGCATTGGCCACCAGCGCATTTCCCGCGGCAATCATGTTAATGGCATTGGCGCTGAGTGTCGGCACCGAATGCGTTACCGGTGTTACCACGCCGATCACGCCCCACGGAGCCATTTCATCCAGCGATATGCCGTTATCGCCGCTGTGTGCCGCTGTTCGGATAAATTCCACGCCCGGCACTTTCGTCAACAGGTGAAGCTTGGCTATCTTATGATCCAGTCTCCCGACTTTGGTTTCATCAAGTTCCATGCGGCCCCAGGCATCGGCATTCTGCACGGCAATTTTCTTGATGAGTTTGCAGATGCCGTCCCGGACCGCCAAGTCCGCCTTCACGAGTTGCTTCTGGGCCTGCGAAGCAGCCGCCACCGCATCGTCCGCAGTCTTGAATATACCGTTGGCACCCCCGGATGTTTTTCCGGCGCCGGTATTGCCCAGTCGCTGCAAAACTTCTCGAACCACTGATTCTACAAGTGTGGATTGATCCATACGTTTTGACCTCCCCTAAGCGGGATATTCCTCTGATCACGATGAAGCGAAACTCGGCGCTGATTCAAGACGGACGCCCGCCAAAATCAAACCCCAAACCCCAGGTCTCAGATCTCAAATCTCAAATTTCAGATCTCAAGTCTCAAATCTCAAATCTCAAATTTCAGATCTCAAGGGCCTGGAACGACACCCCCGGACGAGCACATTTAAAATGTGTCATTTCAAGTGTCAGTTCCGGGTCGCTTGCGCATCAAACTTTCACGGTTTCTTCATGGGGGCGGGCGATCACGGATGTCGCCACAATCTGGCCCAATTTGCTTCCGGCTGCCGCACCGGCCTCAACCGCGGCTTTAACCGCCGAAACATCACCGGTGAAAGTAATGGCCACCAGGCCGTTTCCCACACGGTGCTGCCCTACATATTGCACGTTGGCGGCCTTGAGGGCGGCGTCCGCCGCTTCAATGGCCGCGATCAGACCCTTGGCTTCAATCATGCCGATTGCTTGTTGTGACATCGTTGTACTCCTAAAAAAATAACCTTAATCAACTAATGAGCTTCAGCGGCCTGAGAATCCATCTCGCCGCGTCGGGACTCCTTGACGGTCGTTTGCAACGCCCGCACGGTCTGCCGGGCCACAATTAATTCTTCGTTCGTCGGCAACACCCAGAGTTGCACTTTGCTCTCCGCCGCATCAATGCGGCATTCCCCTTTGGCCTGTCGATTCTTCTGCGGGTCCAGCGCAATGCCCGCGTATTGCATATCAGACACGATGCGCTGACGCAGATGCACGGCGTTCTGACCGATACCGCCGGTAAATACAATCGCATCGGCTCCATTGAGCACCGCCAGATACGCGCCAATATATTGCCGGGCCGATTCCACAAAAATATCCAGGGCCAATTGTGCCCGTTTGTTTCCCTGTGCCGCGGCCTGTTCCACGTCACGGCAATCGGAACTCACCGCACTGACACCCAGCAGCCCGCCTTCTTTGCCCAACTTTTTCCAGATTTCATCCAATGTCAATCCGGCCTGCAATAATTTCAAAAGCGCAAAGGTGTCAAAATCACCGCACCGCGATGCCTGCGGCAAACCGGTCTGCGCCGTCATGCCAAAGCTGTTGGCCACACTTTTGCCTTCCAGCGTGGCGTTAACGCTGCTTGAGCCGCCCAGATGCACGGAAATAACTTTTCTGGCGTCCGGATTCAATTCCGCCATGCGCGTGGCGATATACCGATGCGACGCCCCGTGAAAACCATACCGCCGGATCCCCAGTTTTTCCGTCCACTCGTAGGGTATCGCGTAGGCCTGCCGATGCAGGGGAATGCTTTGATGAAACGCCGTTTCAAATGCGGCCACCTGCGGAATGCCGGGCAAACGCCTGGCAAAGGCCCGCATGGCCGCAATATACGGAGGGTTGTGGGCCGGGGCCACATCCGAAAATTCCTGCATGACCGCCAGTACATGATCATCCACCTGTACCACTTCCAGCGGGCCGCCGTGCACAGCCTTAAATCCGATGGCTTGCACATCGCGCATGCTGTCAATGACGCCTGCCCGCACCAGTTCCTGAAGGTGCAACTCAATGGCCGCCCCGTGATCAGGTAACGTCGCGTTGCCGGATTGTTTCGATTTTCCAGTGGGTGTAAAAGTCCATGCGCTTTCCGGCAGGCCAATGCGATCAGCCGCGCCTTCCGCCAGCACGC
>JAJZJL010000162.1 GCA_021810145.1 Planctomycetota bacterium
ACGCGATCCAAGGCATCGGCAATCAGATTGCCGATCGCCGCGTCGGAATTGGCCGAGATGGTGGCAACTTTACGCAGATCATCTTTTCCGCTGACCTTGCGGGCCGCAAGCCGGATGGCTTCGGCCGCGGCTTCCACGGCTTTATCGATGCCGCGTTTCACGACCACCGGATTCATACCCGTGGTGACATGCCGCAGACCCGCAGTATAAATCGCCTCCGCCAGTACCGTGGCGGTGGTGGTGCCGTCACCGGCGATGTCATTGGTTTTGCTGGCCACTTCATTGACGAGTTTGGCACCCATGTTTTCAAACGGTTCAGGAAGCTCAACTTCCTTGGCCACCGTCACGCCATCACGCGTAACCTGAGGCGATCCCCAGCTTTTTGCGATCACCACATTACGACCGGAAGGCCCCAGCGTTACTTTAACCGCATTGGCCAGTTTCGAAAGGCCCTGTTGAACCTTCTGACGGGCGACCTGATCGAACATTAATTGTTTAGCTGCCATGGCTTATGCACCTCAAATAAATCTTAATTTCCGTTAAACCCAACAAAAACATCAGCCTGGAGCATCAACACTCCGGCCTGATGATCCAGTTACACTACTTCACGACAACGCCCAACAGGTCGCTTTCGCGGACAATCACGAATAACTCGTCATTGATTTTGATTTCCGTTCCGGCGTATTTGCCGTAATAAACTTCATCACCAACCTTGACGGTGATCGGCGCACGATTGCCGTTCTCAAGCATCCGTCCCGGGCCGACATGGAGAACCTTGCCGCGGGTGGGCTTTTCCTTCGCCGTCTCCGGCAGCACAATGCCGGTGGGGGTTTTGGTTTCCGCTTCCGCGGGCTTAATAACAAGACGATCATCTAAAGGATTGAGCTTCATATTTGTTTTCTCCAAAAGTTAAGGTTCATTTTCTGCGGTACTTATACCGCGATAATTCATGTCACCAGGCATCGGATGTGCTACCGGTACAATCCCGGATTACATCATATCCATGCCACCCATGCCGCCCATACCTCCCATACCTCCCATACCTCCCATACCTCCCATACCACCCATACCGCCCATACCTCCCATGCCACCCATACCGCCACCGGGTCCGCCCGGGCCGCCGGCATCTTTGGCTTTGGGTTTTTCAACGATAATGGCATCCGTGGTCAACAGCAGGGTGGCCACACTGGCGGCATTCTGCAACGCACTGCGTTCAACTTTCGTCGGCGTGATAATGCCGGCTTTGATCATGTCCGGCTCATAATCCAGGGTTAATGCGTTGAAGCCGAAATTGCCCTTGCCTGCCAGCACTTTCTTGACCACCACGGCCCCGTCTTCACCGGCGTTATAAGAAATACAACGCGTCGGTTCCTGCAGGGCACGACGAATAATCGCTACGCCGGTAGCTTCCTCATCACTGTTGGTCTTGATGCTGTCGAGAACGGAAAGGCTGCGGATCAAAGCGGTTCCACCGCCGGGAAGCACGCCCTCTTCAACGGCCGCACGCGTGGCATGCAGGGCGTCTTCGACGCGGGCCTTCTTTTCCTTCATTTCAGATTCGGTTGCCGCACCAACATTGATCTGCGCCACACCGCCGGCCAGTTTGGCCAGACGTTCCTGAAGTTTTTCACGGTCGTAATCCGAAGTTGTGGTACCAATTTCACGGCGAATCTGCTCGATGCGTGCCTTCAGGGCTTCGGTATGGCCCACGCCTTCAATGATCGTTGTGTTGTCGTTATCGATTTCCACCTTGCGGGCCTGCCCGAGGTCCTGAACCGTTACCTTGTCGAGTTCAATGCCCAGATCCTTCATGATGCACCGGCCGCCGGTAAGCACCGCAATGTCTTCCAGCATCGCCTTGCGACGATCACCATATCCGGGGGCCTTGACCGCGGCAACATTCAAAATGCCCCGGAGTTTGTTGACCACCAGTGTGGCGAGAGCCTCACTTTCAATGTCTTCGGCGATAATCAGCAGCGGGCGTTTGGCCGCCTGAATTTTTTCGAGAATGGGAACCAGTTTGGTAGCGCTGGAAATTTTGTCTTCAAATATCAGAATGTACGGCTTTTCCAGCACCACTGTCATATTGTCCTGATTGGTGATGAAATTCGGGGAAATATATCCGCGATCAAACTGCATGCCTTCGACAACATCGACATACGTTTCCAGAGATTTGCCTTCTTCAACGGTTATCACGCCATCTTTGCCCACGCGCTGAAACGCATCGGCCATGATGCCGCCGATTTCTTTATCGTTGTTGGCACTGACTGCCGCCACATCGGCGATTTCATTTTTGTCGGCGACATTCAACGGCTTGGAAAGCTTTTTCAAATTGGCAATCACCGCATCAACAGCCTTGTTGATTCCGCGGGCCAGCGCCATGGCATCCGCTCCGGCGGCCAGATTGCGGTACCCTTCCTTGAAGATGGCTTCAGCCAGAACGGTCGCCGTGGTCGTGCCGTCTCCGGCGATATCGCTGGTTTTGGTGGCGGCTTCCTTTACCAGTTGCGCGCCGACATTTTCAAACTTGTTGCCCAGCTCAATTTCTTCCGCCACCGAGACACCGTCTTTGGTTACCGTCGGAGCGCCCCAACCCTTATCCAGCACCGCGTTGCGGCCACGCGGCCCCAGCGTGCTTTTCACGGCGGAAGCCAGCTTGGTTACGCCTTCCAGTAAACTTTTACGCGCTGATTCATCAAATGAAATCTGCTTAACGGCCATTGAAAGACTCCTTCGCAAAATATCGCGGAATATTACCGCTGCCACGATGAGGCACTGCGCCACTCAATAACGCAATTGCCATCTACCAACATTGGCCTGCAATGCAGGCGACGCCCGACTTGCCATGCAAGTTCTATGCCAACGCTTAATCACCATTTATGAAAAAATCGTAAGTTTATAATTTACAAACACTTACAGCTTTTCATCGATCGGCACACCCATGTCTTTTCAGAAGCTTTTCTGCCGCGCTGGCAGGACCGGACCAGGCCTTTGAATCCATGAGTTGTCAAAAAGGCAGAGAAACAATCATCTGGCAAAGCGGAAATGATCCCAATTGATTTTCCGCTTGCAGGCTTTACAGCAGCCCCGCGGTTTCAGGAAGGCCAAACATCAGATTCATATTTTCAATGGCCTGTCCGGCCGCACCTTTTACCATGTTATCAATCGCCGAAACAACCACGAACCGTCCGTTGTACAGCTTCACGGCAATATCCGCAAAATTGGTATTGGCCACATATTTTGTGCCCGGCAGATTGTTAAGTCTTAACCGTACGAACGGCTTGCCGCTATACGCCCGTTCATACGCGTTGATCGCATCGTCCAGGGTAACAGCAGACCGGGGTTTCAGGTAAATGGTTTCCAGAATACCCCGATCCATGGGAATCAGGTGCGGCACAAACAGTAACTGCACCGGATTGCCGGAAATGGTTTCAAGCGTCTGTTGAATTTCCGGGGCATGGCGATGCGAACCAATCGCGTATGGCTCATAGGTTTCGTTGCGTTCCGGAAAATGATGCTGCGGCGAAGGCGTGCGGCCCGCTCCGGAAATGCCGGATGCCGCATTGATAATAATATCACTTGTCTCAACCAGCCCCGCCTGCAGAAGCGGAGCAATGCCCAACGCGGCGGCCGTAGGATAACAGCCGGGATTACTGACGAATCTCGCATTTTTAATTTCCGCGGCAAAAAACTCAGGCAAGCCGTAAACCGCGGCGGAGAGATTTTTCACGTCGCTGTGCGCGTGCTTATACCACTTTTCATAACTGGCGGCATCTTTCAGCCGATAATCCGCCGACAAATCAATAACTTTCAAGCCCGCATCCAGTAGAGGCGGAACGTGCTCCATCGCCGCGACGTGAGGCAAACATAAAAAAGCCGCATCCGCGGCCTTTTTTATGGCGTCTATGTCAAACGGGGCTATTGGCAGTTGAATGCGGCCCAGCAGCTCGGGAAATAATTCGCTGATCGGCTGTTCCTGTTTCCGGCTGGCCAGATATGTAATGGTCACATTCGGATGCTTGAGCAACCAGCGTATGGTTTCAAGCGATGTATAGCCGGTGGCACCGATGATGGCAACGCGAATATGCTTCATGGATTCATTTGGTCCTTACCCGGGCACACTACCGCCCGCAGCCCGCATTATAGCGCATCAGTTCTCACCTTGATACACCCGCACATAATCAACCTGAAATATTCCGGGAAATGCGGTGTGGGCGGGATTTCCGCCCGCTCCGCCAACCGCCAGATTCAAAATCATGTATGCTTTTTGATGAAATGGATTAAACCGGCCATACCGCGGTTCCACCGTTTGCCGCAGATCAACCTGATTCATCAACTGCCCATCCAGATACAGCCGGATAAATTCCGGTTCCCAGTGCATAACCCACAAATGGAATTGGTTCGACCAATCCGGATCATGAAATTTTGTCAGGTGCGTGAAAACACTTTTCCATCTGGTTGTACCATTCGGATTTTGCCAGCCCACATTGGCATTGATGTGACCGGCGTAATATTCCATGATGTCGATTTCTCCGCAGGCCGGCCACGGCTTGTTATCGCCAAGCATCCACCATGCCGGCCACATACCGGGGTGGGTATTGATTCTTCCCCGCATGGCAAATACGCCGTACCGCCAGGAGCGCCGACCACGCGTTGTCAGGCTCGCGGAGGTGTAGTGCGCAAATGGCCGCCGGGTCTGCCAATGGCGGCTGCCGGCGCGGTAATGTGTGTTGCGCACCTGTTGCCGCCGCGCCTCAATAAAGAGAAACCCATCCCGGCATTCGGCGTTTTGCGGCTGATACCATTGCAGCTCATGATTACGCACAAATCCATGCTCGAAGCCCCAATTTTTCGGATCAGGCCGGCCAGTGCGGTTGAAGTCATCCGCCCAGACCAGTTTATATCCGCGCGGCAAAATCGCCGCTTCTCCCGTTTCCGTCAGCCGGCCCCCACCCAACAATCCCGCGGCCGCCAGAGCCATGGCACGCCGGTTCATCTGTCGTCTTGTCAACATTTCGCAGACTCCTGTTACCAAGTTACGCCATTTCTTCAGCACGGATCAGGCTTATTGGCAGCCTCATCACACAACCGATGATCATAGCACCGCACCGCTTCGCTGCACACATTCGATTCGCCTTGCGCGGCCATATACAATTATTGGACAACATGAATCCTGCATAACACCCCGGCAACGGGTAGCCCGGAGAGGCACACTATGATAATCTGACCGGCGGGAAATTCTGGAGACGCCCCATCGCATGACCATTGAACACCTCATCCTTCAAATTGCCGTGATTCTGCTGACGGCTCGCTTTTGCGGCGCCTTGCTGCGATTTCTGGGGCAGCCGGAGGTTATCGGGGAAATGATCGGCGGGCTGGTCATCGGACCCTCGGCGCTGGGTTTGCTGGCACATGGGGCTTATTTTCACTGGCTTTTTCCCGCCCAGGGAATGCAGTTTCTCCAACTCCTGGCCGATCTGGGTGTGATGTTTTTCATGTTCATAGTCGGCCTGGAACTGGACATTACCCGTGTGCGCGGCAAAGGCCCCAGTGTGGTGGCAACAGGTCTGGCGAGCCTGCTGGGACCCTTTGCGGCCGGATTGCTGATCGCATGGCTGATGCTCAAGGAGCCGGCTCTGGTCGGACACGTTAAATCTCCCACCGCCTTTATTCTCATGGCGGCGTTGGCAATGGGGATGACGGCGTTTCCGGTTCTGGCCCGGATCATCAGTGAACAGAATCTGAAAGACACCGCCATCGGGGCCTTTGTCCTCACCGCCGGGGCCGTGCTGGATGTTTCGGGCTGGTGCCTCCTGGCCGTGGTATACGATCTGGCAAAAGTGCAACTTGCCGGCGGCGGCAGTATTCTTTCGTCAGTCGGCCTGGGAATCAAAACAGCCATTCTCGCGACCGCTTATATCGTTGTGATGATGTTTTTCGTCCGCCGGTTTCTCTGGCGGTTCCAGGCCCACTTCGAACTGCGGGGCCACATTACCCGCGATGTTCTGGCGCTGACATTTTTTCTCCTGCTGCTCAGCAGCCTGGCAACCACGGCATTGGGCATTAACGCCATATTCGGGGCTTTTATGCTCGGCCTGGTCTTTCCATCGAATGCCCATTTCGTCCAGCACATATCCAGCAAGCTCGAGGATATCACGCTGCTGCTGCTGCTGCCGATTTTCTTTGCCACTATCGGAATGCACACCAATATCCTCGAATTGCATTCCGCCGCCGCATGGAAAAGTTGGGGATATCTGATTGCCGCGCTGATGCTGGTGAAATTTCTCTTCAGCGGCGTAACGGCGAAAGTCACCGGCGCAAGCTGGGGTACCGCCGGCCTCACCGGCCTGCTGATGAATACCCATGGGGTCGTGGAACTTGTAGTACTGAGCCTGGCCTGGCAGATGGGTGCCATCAACTCCACCACGCTGACCGTACTGGTGCTGGCGTTTCTGGCCATTACCACCGTGTCGTCGATATTGGTCCGTCTGGCCCGGCTTCCGATACGCCGCCGCACACTGGCCGGCTCGGGCGAGACGGAAGCCGAAAAGGATCAATCACCCAGAATTCATATCCTCGCATCGCTTTCACAGGCGGGCACTGTAAAAGGCCTGATACGGGTCTCTCATGCGCTTCTGGCGGGCGAACCGGGGCGTGTAACCGCATTGCTGCTGCGCAAGCCCGCCGAGTTGAGTCTCGTTTCAGACACAGCCCTGGCCGCGGAAACCGATCCGATGAATATGGCCATCGCCGAGGCCAAAACGCTGAATATTGAACTTGCCACCCTTTCCCCTCCAAGTCTGCGCATTGCCCGGGATATCTGCAAAGTCATTGAGCATCAACACGTGGATTGGACGGTGCTTGGCGCGCATCAGGGCATTGTCAATCCATCGGCACTCGGCGGAGTGGTGGATTATGTTCTTAAACACAGCCAGAAGCATGTGGCCATTCTTATTAATAAGCGCCTGACAAGCATTCGGCGGGTACTGGTGCCGTATCTGGGTGAAGCGCAGGATGCCGGTGCCATGCTGGCCGCGCAGAGAATCAGCAAAAATCCCGATGTGGAAATCACCATCCTGCATGTGGTAAAACCCAAGCGACCCGAGGCAGATCAACCGCTGGGTGTAAAGGAACTGGTGGATCGTTTTCTCCCCGGAACCGATGGCGGCAATCAGATTCGCATGAAGGTTATCGAAACCGATACCCCTGTTTCAGCCGTCAGCGAACGCTCACGCGATTATGACCTGATGATTCTTGGCATTTCACCCTTGTGGCGTTTGCGGCAAAATCTGCTGGGAAGCAATCAGAGTTCTGTAGCAGTACTCAGCGCGTGCTCGGTTTTAATTGTCCACGCCGGCACGGCTGATAAGCCGGTTGCCGACAAATCGCGGAAATCAGCTTAACGTAACATATCCAGCCGTAGAACCATGCGCAAATTTGCCGCAATGCCGCTTCCACCATAGCATCTTGGCGTCAGGACGGTTTTGAAAAGAGAAATATGTGCCCGCTTTATCCCGTAACAATCGGTCCAGCGAGTCTGCATCAGAGCCGCACGGCGGCACCCGGTCAGCAATGGACCTCACAGCCCTGATTACCATTACGCTCCTGGGATCGTTTACCGCAATTGCCGTGCAATGGGCGGTGGCTACAATTCCACCGATCGTTGGTGGAATCCTGCGATTTAC
>JAJZJL010000038.1 GCA_021810145.1 Planctomycetota bacterium
CCCCATCGCTGTGGTAAGGATCTTGATGATCCAGAAATAGATTGTAATCTCGGGTACCTTGGACAGCACACGTTTGACGGTGCTGTATCGGGATGTCGTATCCATCTTGCTCCTCAACTTATCATACTGCCAACAAATCCAGCATTCCCGGGGCCAACAGGCTCCGTATCAGCTTCATCATCCGTAACATATATTTTTCGGAAGCAAAAGTAAATCCCTGTGCACAAAAAAAATCGGCGCGCCGGCTAATGCCCGACAAACACCGGCAATTTGCCTTATTCCCGGACGTTATGATGGGGTTTTGCGTGCGATAGCGAGCCGGAGAGGTTGCACGAAGTCCTGGAACTCGGAAGCCCGCACCGGAAATAAGAGCCTTGACCAATCTCCGTGGTTTCTCACCATTTCTGTTGCTTGGGAAGCGACTGGAGACCGCGGATAAAGCGGATAGCGCGGATACGGGGCGCACCAATGCGCGATCGTGGTGCGGTGTTGCGTTATCTTTATTGGGGACAGGCGTATCGTTGCCGTGGTGTTTCGGATGTTGGAGATGCTTTGTTCACGTTGTGAAATATCCGCGCTGTCCGCGACGGAGGTTTACCCCGTGCGCGCCGGGGCGGTTTCTCACCATTTCTGCGGCTTGGGAGGCGAATGGGGACCGCGGATAAAGCGGATAACGCGGATACGGGGAAATTGCTATCAACCACCAACGTATGCCGGCGCTTCGGGGAACAACGAACAATGGCACATTGGATTGGAGCGTGGATGTGGCTCCTGGCACCGGTAACGGCAGAGTTAGAATGCCAGGCATCAGGGCCATGAAGGCCTTGCAGAATCTGTCACAGGCCCAATGAGCATGCCGGGCCAATGCCCGGCAGGCACCAGCAATGTGCCTTATTCCCGGACGTTATGATGGGGTTTTGCGTTCGATAACTCACCGGGCAGCACAAGCGTGGATCCATGAAACTTTCGCCCCCCCGGGAAAAGGGCCATGACCAGAATTCGCCTGCGGCGTGCGCGGGCGTTACGGAAGTGCATGAAAGGCCATTGCAGGATTAACTCGATCCCTGGAATTCCGATTTTTCAATACTGGATGCGCGGCATTTTACGCGGAGGTGCGGCATGACACGTCATCAAGCCAGCCGCACCGCCCGGCAAAAGGCGTTATCTCCCCTGCCGCCGCCGGGTTATAGTGCCGCGCCGTTCCAACCGGGAACCCTGGGTTAACACGTTTTGTCTGTGAGGATTGAACCGATATAATTGTGAAGGTGTTATTAAGGTGCCGCATGGGTGTAGTATCCAACCTTCGACGCGCACTGGTGCTTTCAGGCCCAGACTTCCGCTTCTCTGAACTTTACAACAATCTCTCGCAACATTATGACGCGGTGGTATGCGTTTCAACAATGGAAGAAGCGGTCGCGGAATTGCGCACCGGATCGTTTGATCTGGTCATGTCCCAGTCCGCTGATTTTTTACCGCTTGAAAGGGCCCACGCCACCATGCAATCCGGCCTGGTGCTGGATACCATCGGCGAAGGCGTCTGCATGATCAATCCCGCCGGCCGCATGGTATGGAGCAACCGCCGGATGAAGCAATGGTCGCCGGAAGTCATTGAGCGGATCGGCAAAGCCTGCATGGAAGCCATTTCGACTTTTTCCGATGTCCATTGTTCAGCCCGGTCTGAAAATCATGCGCCACGATCCCGCAAATTTGCGATCAGCATCGGCGATTCACAATTTTTTGAACTGGTCTGTTCGCCGGTTCATAATCAGGAAGGCAAGGTTTCGCATGTGGTCGCGGTGTGCTGGGACGCCACCCACACCCGCCGCCTGCAGCAAAAACTCGATGCCATTGACCAGGCGGGCCGTGAACTGGTGCGACTGGAAAAGGATGCCATCGCGAAACTTAATTTTCTGCAGCGGCAGCAGCTTCTGGAAGAACGCATCATTAAATTTCTCCGGCAGCTCATGCACTTTGATCACTTCAACATCCGGCTTTTGGATCCTTCAAGTAACAAGCTCGAACCGGTTATCGCGGTGGGAATGCCGGAAGAGGCGATGGAGGTGGAACTGTTTTGTGAGGTGGAAGGAAACGGAATCTGCGGCCACGTGGCCGCCACCGGCCGGTCATATATTTCCGGCGATGTGGCCAAGGATCCGCGTTACGTTGCCGGTCTGGATACCGCCCGGTCCAGTTTAACCGTCCCGCTGATGCTGCATGACAAAACCATTGGTGTGTTGAATATTGAATCCGATCAGTACGCGTTTTTCACGGAAGATGACCGGCAATTTGCGGAAATATTCGGACGCTACGTGGCCATTGCGCTGAATGTTCTGGACCTGCTGATGCTGGAACAGCGCACCAACAGCGGCAAGCTCGTGCAGGAAATAGCCTGCGAAGTGGCCGGTCCGCTCAATGACATGATCTATGATCTTGAGCTGCTTAAAGAACGCCATATAGATAACGCCGGGGTTCTTGAATCCCTGCATTCAATTCTCAATAATGCCAACACCGTGCGGCAGACATTCTGGAGTTTGTGCTCCAGCCCGCAGCAGGTATTCGGTGCCAACGATCAGCGCCGAATACCGCGTGAGGATCCGCGCCTGCACGGCAAGCGAATTCTCGTGGCTGATGACCAGGCCAATATCCGCGAAACCATTCATTATGTTCTGACCCAGTGCGGCTGTCATGTGGAAACCGCATCCGACGGTGCCGAAGCATTGGCCCACCTCGCCGGCCAACCCCGTTATGATCTGGTGATTTCTGATATCCGCATGCCGCACCGCAATGGCTATGAAGTTTTTGCCGCAGCGCAAAAAATTGGTCACAATCCTCCGGTGATATTGATGACCGGGTTCGGTTATGATCCCGATCACAGCATTGTGCGAGCCTCTAAGCAGGGACTTGCGGCAGTACTATCCAAACCATTCAAAGTGGAGAGACTCATGGAAGAAATATTCAAAGCATTGGCGGCGCAGTAACTTTCCCGGTCCAGTATCTTCTCCCGTTGATCACGGCGTGTGGACCTGTGACAGATTCCGCAAGGTCTTGATGGCTCTGATCATTGGCTTTCCAACTCTGCCGTTACCGGCACCATCGGCCAAATCCATGCTCCAACCCAGCTCGGCACCGCATATACCCGCCGTACCAGCAAAACACATTTCCCATTTCCCGTTGTTCACCGTCGCGCCGGGACTCGTTGTTTCTTGAAAGTTGCCCCCCGTATCCGTTTTAATCCGTGGAATCCGTGGTCTTCTTTTGCCTCCAAATCAAGAGAAACGGCAAGAACCCGCCCCCGGCGCGCACGGGGTAAAGCTCCTGAGCGGATAGCGAGGATGAAGTGCACTGAGCACCGAGCATTTGGCATTGAGCATCTGGATTTTGGAACAGGAATCTTCACTTGCCGGACCCACCCGCCGCTTCAGCGCACAGGAGACCACAGAACCTCAGTTACTATTTTACTGGTCATTAGCCATTGCTTCCCGGCGCTACGGCATGTGTCCCCCCTATCCGCGTCATCCGCTTAGAGAGTTTACCCCGTGCGCGCCGGGGCGGTCCACGTCATCGCACCAAACACACACAATGAGGCTGGCTGAGCAGTGAGGAGTGAGGAGTTGGGAGTTAGGAGGGTTGTTAGGCGCTGTGCTTTGAACAGGTTCTGGATTCTAATCCGCAGATTTCACGGACACCGTATTACAGTATATGCACTATGGGGCAGTATTGTCAGTACCTGTCGCGCCGCACAGGGAAGCCATGAACATCTGTCGCTCATTATTGGTCAGTGATCATTGCGCATTGATTATTGTCTCCCCCCCCGTATCCGCGTTATCCGCTTAGAGAGTTTACCCCGTGCGCGCCGGGGCGGTCCACGTCATCGCACCACAAAACCGATCCAACCCGCCATCGCATATACCCGCCCGCGCCGGGATTTATTGTGGTACCCTCGGCTTCCTCCTTGTGAACAAAAACGTTTTTCACCACAAGGCCCAAAGCCACAAAGACAAAATATTTTCCTGAACAATTCTTTGCGTCCTCTCGCTTCATTGCGGTTGGTTTTCTTTCGTCTCTTCCAGCTTCCAGATTCAACGCCAGATCGCCGGGAGCCATTGTTAATTGCTTTTCCCCGTATCCGCGTTATCCGCGCTATCCGCGGTCCACGCCATCCTGTCAGGAAGCTAATCCGATTCGGCATCGCAGATACCCGCCGCACCCACAAATCACTTTGCCCGTTGTTTCCCGGGTATGCCGATGGGCATTGATCATTGCTCGCTTTTTCATGGTGTTCGCAACCGCTCGCATGGATGTTGCAGAAGCGGTCACAGGCCCCTTGCGTGTGGCCGAAGCGGGCGAAAAGTCTTATCGACCGGCTTTGTTGCCGGATTTTCCGGATGCGTCCGCCAATGTTGCAGTGACAATGCTTTGAGCTTCCGAAATAATTTTTCGCAGGTGATCGGCCCCCTGAAAACTTTCGGCATAAATTTTATAAATAGCTTCGGTGCCGGAAGGCCGCGCCGCAAACCACCCATTTTCCGCCACCACTTTCAGTCCACCGATGGCTTTGCCATTGCCCGGCGCGCTGGTGAGGCATGCCTGAATTTTTTCACCCCCCAGCGTGGTGGCCGTTACAGCGTCGGCGGAGAGCCTGGACAGTGCGGCTCTTTCCTCGGTGTTGGCCGGTGCCTCGGTGCGCCGATACGCCGGCGTACCAAACGAGCGGGTCAGATCTTGGTATATTTCACCGGGATCGCGGCTCATTCTGGCGGTCATCTCGGCGGCAAGTAAGCCGAGAATCATGCCATCTTTATCGGTGGTCCAGACGCCGCCATTTCTGCGAAGAAATGAGGCTCCCGCGCTTTCCTCGCCGACAAACCCCAGTGATCCATCAAGCAGGCCGTCAACAAACCACTTGAAGCCGACGGGTACTTCATAAAGTCTGCGTCCAAGCCTGGCGGTGACACGATCAATGATCTGACTGCTGACCAGCGTTTTACCAACCGCGGCGGATTTGCGCCATTTCGGGCGGTGCTGAAAGAGATAAAAAATGGCGGCGGCAAGATAATCGTTCGGCGGCAACAATCCGACACTGCGCGTGACAATACCATGCCGATCATGATCCGTATCGCAGGCGAAGGCGATATCAAAGCGCTTTTTCAGGTCTATCAGGCTCCGCATGGCATACGGAGAGGATGGATCCATGCGAATCTGGCCATCCCAATCCACGGTCATGAAGCGAAATGTCGGGTCCACCTGTGTGTTCAGAACCGTCAGGTTCAGTCCGTAGTGCTCGGCAATGCGGTGCCAGTAATCCACACCGGCCCCGCCGAGCGGATCCACTCCCACCTTGATCCTGGAATCATGAAGAATCCGCATATCAATAACATTGCCGAGGTCCGCAACATAGGCACGAATATAATCATGTTGATGTGTCGTATTAGCCGCAAGTGCCTGCCGCAGCGATAGGCGCTTGACGCCGCGCAAGCGGGCCTTTAGAAAATCATTGGCTTTGGCCTCAATCCAGGAGGTAATCGCGGTATCCGCCGGGCCGCCGGTGGGCGGGTTGTATTTAAAGCCGCCATCGTGCGGCGGGTTATGCGAGGGCGTGATGATAATGCCATCCGCCAGGCCGGCTTTGCGGTTGCGGTTGTGCCGGAGAATGGCGTGGGAAATCACGGGCGTGGGCGTGTAATCGGTGCCGCCGGCAATCATGACATCGACAGCATTGGCGGCCAGTACTTCCAGGGCACTGGCATGCGCCGGTGCGGAAAGCGCATGGGTATCCATTCCCATAAACAGCGGACCGTGAATGCCGTGGAGTTTTCGATACAGGCAGATCGCCTGTGTAATGGCGAGAATATGATCCTGATTAAATGCCGTATCAAAAGCGCATCCGCGATGCCCGGAGGTGCCAAAGCTCACGCGCTGCGCGGGAACGGAGGGATCGGGAGATTGCGTATAATAGGCGGTAATGAGCTTGGGCACATTGACCAATATATCTGGTTGCGCCAATTTTCCGGCCAGTTTACTGATTTTCAATTTTATCTTCCTTTATGTGTTTGACCTTGGGCACGCGGTAAATACATACCTGTATTTCCATGAAATAAAACCCGCAATCGAGTTTAGAGCCTGTTTGGCAACTCCGCCGGGAGCGCCTTGGGGCGGCAAACGGCCGTCTGCGGCGTCCTCGATCCTCAACATATTCCGGAATATGCCTCGGATCTGCGTCCTTGCATCCAACCATTTGTCCCCCCAATCCACCCGCATCGGACTTTCCAAACAGGCTCTTAGCCATGCGCCGCCTGATCCATCATATAAATGAGTTCGCCATCAACAGGATGCACATTGGCGGCGGGGATAAGATCCGGATTCACTTGAGTTGCAAGCAATTGCCGCACCACAGCTTTCTTCTTTTCCCCCGCCATCAGAAATACCACTTTGCGGGCCAGATTGATTAATGGAAAGGTAAAGGTAATGCGATCTACAGGTGGCGGCAATGTTCCAGGCGGGCTGAAAGTTACCAGCTTGCTTTGCTCATGCCGGGCCGGCAGGCCCGGAAACAAGGACGCCGTATGGCCATCATCACCCAGGCCCAGCAAAATCAGGTCGAATCGTGGTTCGGCGTAGCCGAAGAAATCTTTAATCCGCTTTTCATAATCCGCAGCGGCCTCGGCGGGAGGCAGTTGCGTTTGCACCGCAAAAATCTGCTCCGGCGCAATGGGCAGTCCATGCAGCATGGTTCGTGTGGCCATACCCAGATTGCTGCGCGGATCGTCCGCCGGAACGGCCCGTTCATCGCCCAGAAAAATAAACCATTTGGACCAGTCTCCCCGGGCTGAAAAATTGCCGTGGATTATTTGATAAGCCGCTTCCGGCGTTGACCCGCCGGAAAGCGCAATAATAAATCGGCCCCGCCGGGCAATGGCATCCGCAGCGCACTGCATAACCATTTCCGCCGCCGCCTGAGCCAGAGCCGGGGCATCTTTTAATACAACAATCTGTTTTTCCGCCGCCATCCGTGGAACTCCTTATACCGGCCTTGAAGAATTAAGAACGCTCGGACACACTGAAAGTCGAGCTATATATCCGCCGCGGAATCGTCCTGATCTGATTCCGGCGCAAGCGGCACCGGAGATTTTCTGAAAATCGCCAGCACCTTATCCAACGGCACCACAAAGAGCTTATTGTCCGGCTCAAATTCCACGGGAATCGCCTCGCGCGGATCAAACAGCACTTTGTCGTATTGTCGAATGGGGAAATCACTGTCGTTTTCAATCTGCTTGGAAATCGCAATCACCCGACCGGTTAAAGTCGGTATTTCATGATTACCCGGTAGAACAATACCGCTTTTGGTCTCCCGGCGATTCTCATCTTTTCGAATAACCACACGCCTGCCCACCGGCTCAATGATATCAAACTTCACGCGTCCGGGGCGACGTATTTCCGGTTGATCACTCACAATAACATCTCCACGCCAAATCATTTTCAAAACCTGATTGAAAGGCCGCCGATTCCAACCAACAGCCCTTCAGTCCGCCTGCTGATAAGTTTAGGGGCATCATGAACAATTGGCCAGCGCGTATCGCACCGGCATCATTGCGATTAACCGATCGCCAAACACGGCAAGGTGAGCATGATCCCGTTAAGGCGGTCTGGCTGTCGGGGAACCGATGCCGGAACAGCCAAATGGAATCGCAAGCTTTTTGATGTAAGCATCTCACATTTTCCGTACGGCCTGACGGCAGAACACAGCTTAAGATGGAAGCGACAAGCCGGGGAAGTTGAGATCCCGGGACCGCGGCGATTCATTTCTCCATTTAAAGCATTCAATATGATGGTAAAATCTCATACAGACGGAATCGGATATGCTTGGACCACCACATGTGCGGGAACCAGCACCGATCAACCGTATCGTGAGCAATCTTCGCGATGCGATTTACAGATGAATTGAGGCTTTGAAAAGGAATGACCATTGATTCCAAGAATTGTGAATGATCCATTCGCCATACTGTTGGTCCTGGCGCTGGTGGTTTGCAATGTCGGCACTACCGCCAATGCCAATGCCGCATTACCAACGGCACCACAGGCGATGCTGGCTCGTTTGGGCATGCGCCCGATTCATGTGCATGATCCTTCCCCGATTATCCGGTGCGGTAAAGTGTTCTGGATTTTCTCAACCGGGCCCGGAATTATTTCTTATTATTCAACGGATCTGCTGCACTGGAAGCCGGGTCCGAGGGTGTTTGCCCAACTACCGCACTGGGCACATAAGATGGTGCCGGGTAATCATAATTTTCTCTGGGCACCGGATATCCTGATTCTGCATGGCCGATACCTGCTTTATTACGCGGTTTCCACATTTGGAGCCAAGCGTTCGGTAATCGGCCTGGCCACCAACAAAACACTGAATCCCAAAAGCCCGGCTTTTGACTGGAAAGACCGGGGGCTGGTCATCGGATCCAATTCGAAAGACAGCTTCAACGCCATTGACCCCGGCGTAATCCGCACGCCCGGCGACAGGCTATGGATGTCGTTCGGATCATTTTTTTCGGGAATCAAGCTTATTGAACTTAACATCCATACGGGCCTGCCCGACCGGAGACACCGCCACATCTACTCTCTGGCGTGGCACCGCACCATTGAGGCCTCGCAGATTTTTCATTACGGTGCCTGGTACTACCTGTTTGTCAACTGGGGATACTGCTGCCGTGGAATTCACAGTACCTACAACATTCGCGTTGGCCGCAGCCGACGGATCACCGGCCCCTACTTTGACGCACACGGCACCAACATGCTTCAGGGTGGCGGAACGCTGTTTCTCGATACAATTGGGCCATTCATCGGACCGGGCCAGGCCGGCGTATTTGAAAATCATGGAACACTCTATTTCACCTGTCATTTCTATAACGGCCTGCGGCACGGATTATCGCAATTGAGCATCCTGCGGATGATTTTTAATTCCGCCGGATGGCCCAAGCTGATGCTCTGGCCGGAAAAGTAACCGTTCGATTTTGTCCGTTTGACAGAATTGCAATCAGGCGGGGAAAATTATTTCCAGTCAAGCCGCACCGATCCGTCCGGACAAAAGGAAAGAAAATATGAACCGGATAGACTTGAAAAGCGGGGAATACTGACGGACGGCCTAAAGCATATTACAATAAGAGGTCAGATGACTACATGCACATTAGATATTAAAATCCCGCGACCGGTGCGAGCGCTGTTTGCCGGCCTGTTTGTCAGCCCCGGCAACTGGCGGCACCGCGATGATGTGCGCCCGGACTTTGAAATTATTATGGTTCGGCGCGGCCAATTGGCCATGTGGGAGGAAGACCAGAAATTCATCATCAATGCCAATGAAACCCTGCTGCTGTGGCCGGATCGGAAACACGGCGGTTTGCAGGTACATGACCGGCGACTCTCCTTTTACTGGTTGCATTTTTCATTGGCCGGTTCCGCCGGCAATGGGGCCACGCTGACAACGCTGCCACAGGTTGGTTCACCGGCCCGGCCGGACCGCATGCAGGAATTATTTCATCGCTTTTTATCTGATTTTGGCGCCGGTGATGACTGGAAATCGGGACCGCTAAATGATCCGCTGGCGGATCTGCTGCTTTTGCAGATTCTGGCTGAGGCCGCAACGCAGCGCAATACGGCAAAATCCACAAATGAGCCGGCTTTGGTGCAGAACATACGCGCTTATATTGACGCCCATTTCTTTGAACCCATCGGCCCGGCGGATGTGGTAAAGTCCCTGCGGTACAGCGGGGTGTACCTGCGACAGACTTTTCGCCACGCCACAGGTCTTACATTAAGTCAGGCCATTCAAAATCGGCGCATGCTGGAAGCCCGGCGGCTGCTATTGGAAACAACGCTGACCTTGAAGGAAATAGCTTTTCGCTGCGGCTTTGATGACGAGGGATATTTTTGCCGGGTATTTCGGAAAAATGAAGGCGTCAATCCAACCGTATTTCGCAATACCCGGCTGAAACTGCCCATCAATGTCATTTAATCACGCCATCGATAAACCGCGGTATTTCAATGGCCAGCGGCGTGATGGAAATCAACAGCCAGACCAGTTGGTGCCTCAACACCGTAAATCGTCGGCAACACGTAACGCCACATTGACCGCTTTGAAATAAGGAAGACAAAACGCGGGGCCGAAACGTGCCGATTGCTGCCGTTGCGCAAGTCGAAGAATCAGGCAACACAACACCGTGCCACAATCCGTCAATTTCCTCGCGATCTGCGAAGAATTTCCAGCTCGGCACACCGACGCAACGGAAATTCACAAGGAGGTAGCGGAGGTTACGGAGGGGTGTCAATGATCAATGAGCAGCGAACAGCAGAAAGCGATCAGCTTTCAGCGAGCGATGACCAAAGCAGAATGAACTGTTAAAATGCATATCTATCCGTGCTTTTGATCAGTGATCAGTGGTTATTGATCGCCGGCCGTTCCTCCGCTCACCTCCGCTACCTCCTTGTGCAATCCCTCCCGTATCCGTGGCACAATCCGTCAATGTATTGCTTCAGTCGGAAATGGAGCAACGGGGTTTTGGCTTAAGGGATAAGATGGTGCCGTGGCGACGCTGCCGAGCCTGAATCAGGGCGATGAAAAGCAGCCGGAGCGGCAGACCCTGTCGGGCAACCGGAACCGACGACATATCAACGATGCTCCATGCGGGTAAAAACAGGGGGAAAACCGGGGGCAAAAGCGTGCCTTTCGGTGCGGTTGCCTGCCACCATGAATTAAAGGATGGCACATCAATAAAACCCGCACCAGATGCGGAAAACCCGCATGAATCAAGCATTGCGCCCGACAGGGATCGAACCTGTGACCTGCGGTTTAGGAAGCAGTTCTTTGTTGCTGCTGAAAAGCTCATGAAACCCAGCAATTACCTTATTTTACTGCGAACAATGCCTTTTGCAAGGCTTCGCCAAGCATTATGATTTTCGATGCTGTAAGGCGGTATTTTCAGGCCAAAACGGTACCAAAACGGTAGACGTGGATCATAGATGTACAACGAAGGTTCGGCTAAGAATTTCAGAATGCTAATTGTGATGGTATTTTTGTAGCATTACATAAGGGGATCCGGCATGCCATGGTAACGGATGCGAACCACTTTATAATCCCATGGCCCGCTCACTAATAATTGCAATCACGATTCTTCCCCGTTCCCGTCAGCAATCAAAATATTAGCTCTAGTATGTTCATGCTGATCACGGTGAAATATAAACATAGTCCGCACCACAAGTTTGGGTGTGGACAAGGCTGTGCTATTTTACTGTGATGTTATGCTCTTCATAACCTGCGTACGATCTTCGACCTTCGTGATGTCGGCGGCACTATTTTGAAGTGGGCTGCGTATCTGTTGGTTCGATTTCAATGGTCGGACACAGCCGAACATTTTAGAGATACGACTACTGAAGCCGCCCGTTCCAGCGCAGTACCAAACATTCGTTATTTGCGATCTGCCATAAATTTAATCTCTCTCCATTGGCTGAATTAATACGCCATGAATATCACAGCCTCGCCCCAACTTCATTGGACAATTTGCCTTCGCCAACTCTTGGCCCTTTTCGCCGGACACTATTCACTTGCCGGTTCTTGAACGCCTGAAACTCCCGGTCCGCATCCATAAATCGCCGGGCCATCTCACGCACCAGGTCCGCATCGGCAACCTCCGCGTTGTAAGCCTGCTTGTAGTACTGCCGGTAGAGTTGTAAATCCAGCCCCATACGGTAGTCAACTTTAATATTACACTGGGTTGTCGTCGTGTGATGAAATGCCGGTAAGGATATGTCGGTCATGATTGGTTCTCCTTTTGCAGTTGTTTATAATGTCTTTCTTGTCTGATGCGAGGTTCGCTTCCGCCGAATGTTTCAACATTCTTCAGCGGCCTCAAGGCCGGTACGGCTTTAACACCATGTCCGTATTAACCAGAACGCGAAACGGCCACCCGGGCCGAATCGTAATCGTCGGCTGCACGTTGAGTTGCCGGTCAATAATCTTCTGACCGATCTGGGAACCTTCCTGGGCAATCGTATTGCCCACCACATCCTGATTGGTGGAGGTACTGTTGGGGTTAATGGCCAGATTGCCACCGTAAGCGATGGCGGTGCTTAAGGCTGCGGCCTGGGAGAGCTTGGCAAAGTGGTAATTCACCTGATCATGAAGACCCGATTGACCTTCCTGGTTGGTACCCGGCATGGCATCAAGCACAATCGAATCGCCATTGGGCAGTATCAACCTCTGCCAGGCCACCAATACTCGGTTTTCCCCATTGCCAACCACACTGCTGTAACGACCTAATAACCGCGATCCCTGCGGTATGAGCAGATATTTGCCCGACACGGAATCAAAGACGTTTTGCGTCACCGTGCCGATGATCTGGCCCGGCAGATCGCTATTGATACCTGTGACCAGCGCGCCGGGGATCACGGTGCCGGCCTGAATTTCATAAGGGGAAGCCGGCGGCGTCAACGGTTCGGCCAAATAGGATTGAACCGCAGCGGATGATTTCATAAAGGCCCGGTGCTCCTGTTGAATTGCGGTGCCTTGGCTGCCGGAGCCAATTCCCTGGCTCGAATTTCCATACGGTCCTTGAAATCCCGGAGGAATGACGCCGCCGATCAAGCCGCTACCCGCGCCCAGCAAGGAGGGATTCGTTATCGGTGGCGTTCCATTGCCGCTATTGCTATACGCATTTTGCGCCATACCAGCAAAAACAACCGGGGCATTCATGGCCTGGCGCCACTGGCGTTGCAAGGATTTTAATTCACGCAATCGCCGCCGATCTGGTGCGGAGATTTGGTTGGGTTGGGACACCGCAGACCGAGATGAGTTCCTGGCTGGCGCTGCTGAATGGCTCGGAACCGTAGTGACGGCATGGTTATCCGCTTGCGGCCAGGTGTAGGTCTGCGGCAACGTGCTCAAAAGAGCGTTGCTGTCGGCCACTTCGCTCGACGGCTGTACAGCAATATTGGAAGATTGTCTGCTTCTTTGTACCTGCGGAACTGTTGGCGCACCACCCAAACCAATGATCAGGGCCGTGCCCACCGCGCCTGCGGCAACCAGCAGTATCAGCATGACCGCCCTGGGTTTTAATCGCGTCACCCTGGGTTGCGGCGTGTGCATGCGCAGCACGGTCTGGCCATCTTGTTTCTCGGTCGGCAGATCATAAGGGTCTGGCATCTGATCCGGAGAATTTCCGGTGGAACCATTCGCGGGATCATTGGTTTGCCGTTGAGTTTGCTGCGGAGATTGAGCTTCGGCCATCGGATGCACCTCGGAAGCCTGCGGTGGTGCCGCTGTGGCGGACTGCGCATCCAAAGGCAATGCAGAAGTACCCTCATCCGTGTCACCCAGGTTGGGTTCCGGCGTCAAGTTTTCTCCCGCCGTTTGTGGTTCAATGATTTCGTTTGTGTCTTTATTGGTTATTTCATCCATCGCTTTTCCTCTCATTACATGGGTTGTGATGTTAAAAATTCTTTCTGATCCGTGATTACCTTGCTGTGTTTCTCCATGTTATTTGGGCTTGGCTCGTACAATTCGCACAATGGTCTGCGGACTTTCGCCCAGACGCAGTTCCGCCTCATTGAACAATTGATCGACGATGTAGTAATCGCCTTCGATGCGGTAGTTAACGATCTGGGCACGCCCATTGCGACCCAACACAAACAGGGGCGGGGCTGCGGTAACGCCAAGTTCCGGTGGGAACTCAATAAAGGTCTTTTCCCCATCATCAAAAGCACGCAAAGGCGTCCATGGCGGCGTTTTTCCCTTCTGCTTGAGAATCAGATAATTGAAATTCATCTTGGATAGATGCAGGTTCCCACCCAAAATAGCCGCCTGGCGGCGGTTCTCACGTTGCATCGTGTGGCGAATCATGATCAGATCACCAAACGGATAATGCCATGCGATCATGGTCTGATAAACCCCCACCGCCACGCTCTGTAGATCAAGCTGATAAATTCTCTTGCTGGTGGTAATGACCATGTTGGTGCTCAAATCCGGTAAACGGGGCTTGACCAGCACCAGTGTCTGACGCCGCGGCTCGGAACCGGCATGGACTTCCTGCACAATCCAGCGGGTTGTATCCCCGGCGGCGCAGCTTTCCAGCTTTTCGCCTGGAGCAAGTGCAATCGTCGTGACAAAGCCCGGACTGGTGATGGCGGTATACACCACGCCCGGGGCATAGTTGTAGTACTGAACCGCATCAATAAATCCCGTGGGTGTCGGCTCCCGTGTGGCCCTGGCCACCGCATTGACAATACTCTGTAAAACATTGCCAGAATGTCCCGCTTGGATTTTACGAGCCATCGTTACCGGCAATGGCCGCAGTTGCGGCTCAAGTACCGGCACTTTGACCTCGACGACTTTGGGCGGGGCCGGATTGGGGGCCAGATGGGCGGGTACCAGGCGCGTATCCGGCCCCACGACAATATCCGGCTTTTGCGAAGTGCATCCGGCCAACAGGCCCAGCGCCGCCATCAGGCCCCAACCGGCAAAACTTTTAAAGCCTTTTGTTTTGAAGTTCATGTAAAAATCCTTTCCAAAATAAAAGCGGTTATCTGAATTCCATTTTTCAACGTCGGTTCACAGTTTTCTCTTCACGCCGCCGACTTCCCCGCTGGGCATGGGCGTCTCTCTTTCCGATTATCGCACCGTTTGCACCGGAGCATCAAAGTCGCGGCTCCAGGTAAAACTGGTGATATAAACGCCCAGCGGATTGTTAAATACCGCATGGGCGTTTTGCGGCGGGATCAGCTTGATCTCAAATAGACCGGTGTAACGCACCGAACGCTTTTCAATGCCATGACGGAAGGTGGCTTCGATCCAGCGCACCTGATACGTGGTCTTACTGCGCTGGAGAATGCTGACCAGGTGAACGGTTCGGGCATCGGTATTTACATGGCTTTGTGAGGCCGCATACTGGTTCATGGCCCGCACCGCGTCGCCAGCCAAAAAGTGGTAGGCCTGCAACCATTGATTCCGCAGTACCACCGGATCCAACGGACGGGACCGGACCAAACGCACCACCTGACCGACAAAGTAGCCGATCTGGGCCGTATCGGGTCTATAAAGTCCATTGGCCAGTTCAATGCGGCCCGGCATTCCCACCCGGTTTATCGGTACAACGTAAGCGGCCACCTGGCGTGTCAGGCTCATGTAGACCAAGGCACTGGTGGAAAGAATCGCCAAACCCAGACATCCCAGAGCCGCAAGCCGCCAGTGACCCGCCTGCTGGCGGGCGGTTCCGATCCGCTGATCCCAGGCTTTGGCCGCCTGACTGTACGGTGTCTGGTAATCAGTCTTATTATTCCGGCCATAACTGGTGGTTGAAAATCCCATTTTTAAACTCCATAAATACATTCAAGCTGATCTATAAAAAGTATTGCAAAAACTCTTCCACTGTTTTTCACATATCAAATCATGGCCGTTTCGCGGCCATTAGGTTATTCCTCTGATAGTCCGCTGCGGCCCGCACTGAATCCTCCACCACCCGATCCGCCGATCTTGCCGATCCCATTGCTGATTTTTTGACTACCAGACCGAAGATGATCGAAAGATGTTGGTGATGTGCCGGATGCGGATCGCGATGGCGTTGTCTGCGACGAAGTTCCGGCCTTGGCGGATCCCGTTGGTAAAGCACCATTTCCACTGGCCGCAGCGTTTCCAGTGGAGGTGATGGTGGATGCGGCCCGCACCGATGCCAGAGACGCCCCAACCACAGAGCCGGCTAAAAAGGTTCCGCCGCCATATACCGCCTGGCCGGAGCCAAAGGCCACCGCACCGGCACCGCCGGCTGCTCCAACCATGTTTGCCGCGCCCAGGCTCGGTCCGCCGGAGACCAGATCACCAGCTAACCGTGTCGCGGTAATCGCCAACACCATCAGCACAATGGCTCCCAGTGCGATATCCAGAGCCGAACGGATCGTGATAGACTGGGGATTAAGCTGCAGGTGACCAAAGGCCAGATCACCGATTCCGGCTACTAAGGTTAATACCATGAGTCTTACACCGGATGACACGACCCAGCCCAATGGACGTTCGGCAATAAATGCGGTCTTGGAAAGCACCCCAAAGGGTATCAGCACAAAGGCCGCTAATGATCCGAGTTTAAAGGATAGAATCGTCACAACAGCCTGTATGGCGACTATAAAGAACGCGGCCAGAATGGCCAGTACCGCCAATGTCAGCAGTGCAATCTGCGGAAAGTTCTTAAAAAAGCCGATTGGCCCGCACAGATTGCCTATTTCCGTCATGATCGGGGAACTGGCGGTAAAGCCGCGATAGGCAATATTGCCGGGGTTCAGCAGATACACTTGGGGAAAACCTATTCCACCCGCTTCAAAGCCCAGGTACATAAATGATTGGGCAACTGTATCGGTGAGGCTCTGCCAGTTCTGCACCAGCCATACAAAGAATCCAATGTAGACGATCTTACGCGCCAATTTGACCATGACCTGGTCTTCCGACAAGGCCCAGAGCATGGCTGATAAAACGATATTCATAATAATTAGAAAATTCAGCAGCCAGACCACATGGCCCTGGATCAGGCCAAAGGCGCTGTTAATGGTTTGCAGGTATTGGTTCAGAATCAGATTGATGGAATCCATAAACACCTTTATGTAACGGCTCAACGTTGACCGCTTTACCTCGTTATCTTTTTATTGTTGACCAAACGGCATCGGGATCGGTTGCGTTGTTACCGGTGTATTCCAATCACTCATCACCGCCGCACGCTGCTGGACGGCATAAGCTCTCTGTGATTGGTCAATGGCCTGCTTTTGTACAGAGGTTCTCTGGTTACTGGCTTCCAGAGCCTCCAACTGCTGAAGTTGGCCGGCGAGCGTCGCGACAATCTGATTGCCCGCTTGCAGGGCACTGGTGGCACCGGGAGCGGAATTGGAGGCCGCGACCAACTGGCCCACCTGACTGGAAGTCGCGGGCATCTGGGCCACGATCTGGTTTTGTATCTGCCTATTCTCCACCAGAGCCGATCTCTGACTCTTCTGCCATTGCTGCTGGAGCGCCATTACCTGCGTGTTGGACAAACTGGCATATTCCAGTGGATAGTCGGCACTGATGACCGCCTGAACATTGGCGGCCAGATAGGCCGGTTGCTCAATGATGGCCTGCAACTGATTCATGGAATAACTCAATTGCGGAAACAAGTTGATATTGAGGCTCGCCAGCATCATCTCTTCCTGCTGAAGTTGCTGCTGCATGATCTGAAGCATCTGAATATCCTGCTGAACCTGCTGAATGTTTTTGGCATAAATCGCCGGATCAAAGACGATTCCAAAGCCCCATGAGGTCGTGGGCACGGTCAACGTGATCATGGTGCTGACCGCAATGGCCGCATACCAGAGCGGTCGAGCCAAGGCGTATTTTCCAAATTTCAGATTTTTCCGATTTTGTTTTTCCTGTCGGGTTGTCGGTTTTTCTGATCGCATACAAAAATCTCCTGCATCTTGGTTTTTCGTTGATTTCGTTATGACAAAACATTCATGCGTTGTCATCGTTGGCTCCATCCAACATCAATTCCCATACATATCCGTAAACGGGTCCGCAATAGGCTGGCTCTGGGTTGGATTATTCCAATCGTGCATCACCCAGTGCCGCACGGCGGCGTGATACGCATGGCGTGACTGATGTTGGGCGGAAAGCTGTGTGCGCAGACGATTCTTGGCCACTTTCAGGGCGATGATTCGACCTACCTGCACACTCAAATTAGCCAACAACTGATTGTGGGCCTCAATGGCCGCCGTCAGTCCTGGGGCCCTGTTGGAAGCGGCAACGATGCCACCAATCTGCTGTGAATCGGATGGCATATTGGCAACAATCTGGTTTTCCAAAAGCCGGTTCTGAATAACACTGGCCCGATTGTTCTGATCCCATTGGGTGCGTAACGTTGCCATTGCCATGCTATTTGGGCTGGTGGATCCATTGCCAAACGACAGGGGTTCATTGCTCGCCATCTGGGCATCGGGATTGCCACCGGTAAAACGCCCCCCGGCTTGCAGAATAATGGATGTGTCCTGCATGGACTGGGCCATATTTGGCCAAGCATTACTGCCCAGATTGGCGAGCATCTTTTCCTGGATCTGCAACTGACTTTCCATACGGGCCAGTTGCTGCACCGATGCGGCCACAGCTAGAATGTGCTCGATAAAGTTGCTGGGATCAAAGACGATCCCGCCAAATAGCGCTAACGCTGGGGCCGCAACCATCAGAGATGCCCCCAGCGCTGCGGCAATTGCCGCCTTACGCCAACGGTTATGTCGGTGGCCAATGAGTGGTTGATCGGTTTTTACATTTTGGTTTTTCATAATAACCATTCCTTTCTGGTTCCGTGGCCTGGGAATCTGTTTTGGAATCTGTTGATGGAATTTTCTTACCGCACCGACAGTGTATTGTTCTGCGGAGACAAACTCTGGAGATATTCCTCGTGGATACTCAATTCATTGAGATACGCGGTGACAAAACCATCCGGCCCATGTTGGGCCAATACCCGTGTGATCCGGGCCTGATCTTCCGGAGACCCAGCCGCGCAGAAGGCTTTGGCGATGGGTTGCAAATCCAGTTGAAACAACCGCGATCCCTGTCGGCATTGCAGGTAGTAATCCCGTTTGGGTGTTGCAGATTGCAGTATCTGGAGTTGCCGCATATTGAGGCCAAAGGATTGATACACCCGGCGCGACGTATCTTCCAATGCCGACGCGTTGGGTAGAAAGATTCTCGTCAGACAGCTTTCAATGATCGCCGGGGCGATGGAACTCTCGGCTATATCCGCCAGTGACTGCGTGGCAAAGATTACCGCGACATTCTTCTTACGCAATACCTTGAGCCATTCGCGTATCCGCGCGGCAAACGTCGAATCGGTCAGATACATCCAGGCTTCATCCAGAATCAGCAGTGTGGGATGCCCCTGATTGAAGCGCTCTTCGAGTTTATGGAATAAATAGGTTAACACTGGCAGCAGTACACGCGGCGAGTGCATTAAATGTTCGGTCTCAAAGGTCAGCCAATCGCCATCGGAGAGTGTTTCCTGATCGGCATCCAGCAACTTGCCATAAGGGCCGGCAAGGGTAAAACTCTCCAGTACCTGTCGGATCGTAGTATCCTGCACCAGGTTCCGCAGTGTGGTCATCGTGCGTTGCCGTGCCGGCAGCATTTTTAAGTTATTCAGTGCCGACCAGCATTCCCGTTTGAGGCCGGGTGTAACGGCAACACCTTCCCGAACCAGCAAGTCCAACAGCCAATCCTGCGCCCAAGCCAATTCTCCATCTTCATCAATTCGGGCCAGCGGCTGAAAACAAACTCTCCCACCTTGCTCTCTCTCATGCGCATTTGCTGCCACTTTCGTGTCTTCCCCCACTGGCTGACGGCGTTGGCTGTCGCTTTGCTCGCCAACTTGCCCGTTGGCATGTTTATTGGCCAGCCCTTCGGCCCCAATCGGATAAAACATCCCGCCCATGGCATACGTCATGGCCCGTGCACTCTGGCCCTTGTCAAAAATAAAGACTCGCGCCTTGTCATAACGCAAAAACTGGCAGGCCAATAAGTTCAGCAGCGTTGATTTACCCGCACCTGTGGGACCGACAATCAGGGTATGGCCCACATCGCCCTGATAAATGGAAAGCCGAAATGGTGTCGATCCCGCCGTGCGCGTTTGCAGCACGGCCGGACCATTAAGATGGTGGCACCATGCTGGCCCGGACCAGATGCTGCTGGCGGGCATGAGATCACAGACATTTAATGACGATATCAGCGGCCTGCGAACGTCGGCATAACCATGGCCCGGCAGACTTCCCAGCCACGCTTGTACGGCGTTAAAACTTTCGATCTGGGAAACTATGCCGCTGCTGTCCACCACCTGCTGTACCGCCCGCGCTTTGTCGATGGCGGCTGATTCAGTTTCATCCCAGACGGTAACGGTCAGTGTAAAGTGGCCGAATGATACATAATCTCCCCCCAGTTCCTGCAAGGCCGCATCGGCATCTTGGGCCTTGTTGAGTGAATCCGAGTCTTCCAGCCGACTTTCCTGCTTCATGATGGCTTCTTTCAGTAGTGTGACCATCCCCTTGCGTTTGGCAAACCATTGCCGACGGAGTTTGCCCAGATGTGATGTCGCCTGCACCTTGTCCATGGGCAGATAACGTGCCACCCAGCGGTATTCCAGGGCCAGTTCATTTAAACCATCCAATAAACAGGGCAAGGTCTGGCCAATGTAGGCTCGAATAGAAACCGTCTTGATAAAATGCTTTCCCAGTTTGGGGCTTAATCCTCCACTCAGGGTTGAATCGGTAAGCATTTCATCGAGGTAAAACGGTTGCAATGGCCTTTTAACCGCCAGAACACGCTCGGATACACAGTCGTGGAGGTAACTGAGTGTCTGGTCATCATCCAACGGTGTCACCTCCGGCATAAAGCCGGAAAGTAAATTAACAATCTGGGCGATCTGGCCGAGAAACGTCTCATACGAGGCCCGGTAGGAAATACCCGCCTTATCTACGGGGCGTTCAATAAGCACACTGGTCAGGGAGCGCACCTGATCCTCCGGCGGCAGAAACGTCAAGGTCAGAAAATAGTTGGATTCGCAGTGATCGCCGGTAAACGTTTTCCGGCGTTCCTGGTCAATGAGTGTGGCGGTGGAATTGGGAAAACAGCTTGTGGGGTACGATTGGGCGCTTTTACGGGCCGCTTCGACATGGATACACCAGCCGGACCCCAAGCGTTTGAGCACATTGTTCAGGCGGGCGCGCATGGCCATGAGTTCACCGGGCGTAGCACTGCCGGTGTCGGGTCCACGGTAGCGGATCGTACGCTGAAAGCTGCCATCCTTATTGAGAATTACACCGGGTCCGATGAAGGCCGCCCACGGCAGGTAATCACTTAAGCGTCGGGGATGTTTTTGATATTCACTTAAATTCCACATAAATCATCCATAGTGTTAAGTTTTCAGTCAGAAATTCCGGAACTGAAAACTGAACACTTCACACTGAAAACTTTTTTATTACGTATCCAGAAATACCGGCTGCTTAATATGTGCCCGGAAAATCTCAAACCAGTCCGGGTCCAGTCGGGTCAGCACGACGGCGGCGGTATGCAATACCAGTCCCAATGGGAATCCCAGCCACCAGACGTGCAGACCCAACCCCAGCACCAAGGCCGTGGTGCCGTTGAGAATGCCAAAGGCTCGTGGCACACCGCCCAGTAATACTGTCTGAGTCAGTGATAAGTGCAGCGGCACTTCCAGACCTTCGATTTTGTCGACAGAACTGCTCATCAGAAGCCCGCTCCGCCATCAAAGCCAAAGAAGCTCACACCGAAGCTGGTAGCCGTAACGGCAATCGACACGCCCAGCAGTACGCCGAGAATCTTTCTCATTCCCGCGCCTTCCGAGAAGGCAAAGCCAAAGCCCAGCGTCACAATGGAAAGAATGCACAGCGCCTTGGCCACCGGGCCGGTGAAGCTCGCCAGCACACGGGCCAGGGGTGTCTCCCACGGCAGCGGCGCTCCGCCGCTGCCGCCGAAGGTGGAAGCCTCGGAAAGACTCGAATAGCCCAGCAACACGGCCGAGGCGATCAAGCTGGAAAGACGATTGGACAACCAACGGGAAATACGCATGGGGATACTCCTGCAACATCGCTGCCGGGCCGCGGTGATGACGGATGCGGCCCGACAACACTAATAACTTTAATGTCATCACTCATACCAGTATACCCTAACAAATACCGAATACAAGTGACGGGAAAATATTTTGGTTTCATCCGGTGACGCGCACGGATTTTCACGGGCAATCGTGCCCACCCGATTCCGGGCGGTCGTACCCGTTCTATCATTATGGCCACTATCCACAAATATCTTTGATAGCCCGAATCGTGTACTGGTCTGTCAGGCTTCCGGATCGCTTGTCTCGCAGCCGAACGGAATCCCGACAGATGGTCGAGTGTGCCCGTAGGGTGTTGGGATGTGTGGCGGGGCTTGCCGTACAGGAGAACCAATACGCATCCGATAGTCACCGCTTATGTGTAGGTTTTTTCATCTCATTAGAATCAACGGTTTTGAAAGTTTGTCGAGAGCCGGAAAACCACGTTAAACTGGCCCTTAAATGATTTTTTGAGTAATTTTTGTCCACTGGATTGCTCGAAGGTCCCTTCCTAGAAAATAATGATTGGCAGGTTTGCCCCGGTTTCCGCAATAGTATGGGCCTGTTGGATCATCCACTGAGGAGGTGTAGGGAGAACTCGCTGGTCGCAACCGGTCATTCCAAAAACGCAGCGTCGTTTGCGGAGAACAAGACGTGCGGTTCATGCCTCATTCTATCCACATCCAGCCGGATCCCGACGGGGTCAATTGCCTCCGCAATGTCCGCATAGCGCTGCGCCCCGGACTCACGAAGATACCAACCCCGGTATCCGCAACTGCTAAGCAGATCGAATATCTCTACCGACTTTTCCGCGCCTAGAATACTCGGATGGAATTCCAGTAGAATACGGTCAATAATTTGCTTTTGCAGTGAAGTAGTAGCACCGCGCAATGCTCCAAGTTCTGCGCCCTCAATATCCATTTTTAAAACATTGATCCGTTTTATACCCTGCGCGGCGGTGAACTCGTCCACCGTCGTGAGTTCAATCTCCAATCCTTTTTGCCCGGTTGCATTACCGATTAAAGAGGATGTACCCAAGTTCTTGCCATTTTTATTTGCTAGAAAAAATTCTTGGGTTCCGGCATGGTGGTATAGCCCCTTGGGGACTATGTTTATCCATGTCCAATCATTGGCCTGAACATTGGTCCTTAGGCGGGCAATGTTCCGAGGATCGGGTTCAAAGGCATATACTTTTCCCTCGCTACCACATTGTCGAGCCGCCAGCAATGTATACAGCCCGAAATTGGCCCCCACGTCGAAAACGGTATCCCCCGGTTTAATTAAAGCGGCCAGAATATCGGTTACTGCAGGTTCAAAAACGCCGTAGTTATAAAGCGTACAGGATACAATATCATCAATGTCTACCAGCACCTTAAAGTCGCCACAGACCGCCAGAAATTCGCGAGGGCAACGCAGAATATCCGCTGTCCGCCGCAGCACCGTGGCCCGTCCCATCGGCAACATGCGCGCGACCAGTCTCGCTGCTCGCATGGTGATCGGTTCCATTGGAATCTCGGATTCAATCATGATTGCTTTCCTTTCTCGTACTTGATAACGGCCAGCCGACGTGACCTTTGCCGCTGTCCGCGCTATCAGGACTCGCCATGACTGGGAACCTTGGACACAAAACAGTCCTGTAAGACGGTGCTGTTGTTCTGCCACCGTAAATCACCTGGCAATTGTGGCCCTTGCACAGCGAGTTCCCGCCCAGAGATCGTTAGAACCAAATCTGATTTCCGAGAATTCACAACATCAGCTTCACAGCAAGCTCGCGTCTCACTCAATGTTCTCGCGGCCAGTTCTGAACGGCAAAGAGGCTGCACCGCCCCCTAAGTGGGCGCGCCAACACGCCAAAAGGATAACCCCTTTGTCAGAAAAAAGCCATATAAATGGTCGCAGCATAAGATGTTAAGATGTTCAACAACATCAAACATCAAATCACGCCGGTGGATCGCATAAGTCTTGCTACAAAATCGGTTTGCGTAACATATACTTACCCTCGCTGAAATCAGCAACCTGTAATATCTCCGATACCACCCGGCCAGGTGCAGCAGCAATTCTCTCAATGAAAACCACCAGATTAATCGCCGAAGCGATGGATCGCCGCGGCACCGTCTGAGAAACCTCTCCAATTAAATCTTCCAGCCGATACAAGGCATCTTCGGCGCTGTTGGCGTGAATGGTGGCTACGCCGCCGGGATGGCCGGTATTCCAGGCTTTGAGCAATGCCAGGGCTTCACCACCCCGCACTTCGCCGACCACGATTCGATCGGGCCGTAGACGCAGCGTCATACGCAACAGATCATTCATGGTCACCGTGGGTTCGGTATTTTTGGTTAGCAGTTCCACCCGATCCGGGGCCGAGCATTGCAGTTCACGGGTATCTTCAATGAGCACCACACGCTGCATCTGGAACTCCGGTTCATGTAATATGGCATTGACCAGTGTGGTCTTACCGGAACCGGTGCCGCCAGCGACCAGAATATTCTGGCGATGGGCAATGGCGTGGCGTATGCTTTTGGCACCATCCGCTGCAAGCACACCGGATGCCACATAATCATCGAGTGTAAAAATGCGCGTTGGTCGTTTGCGAATGGTGAAGGTGGGTCTATCGACCAGCGGCGGCAATAATCCCTGAAAGCGTTCTCCCGTTGCTGGTAATACGCCGGCGATGGCGGGGGATTCGGGATTGGCATTTTCCCCGGCATGTGCCGCCAGCAAACGAATCACCGTTTCAGCGGAGCTCGAATCAATAGAGCCCATGCGCTGGCGGCCCTGGCCGATGATATCTACCCATAAACCGCCATCGGGATTGGCCATGATCTCCACCACGTCGGGCCGCGCCAAGGCACCGGCAATGACAGGGCCCAAGGCGTGATTTAGGCTTTCGTTGTGACGCTGTTGAACAATATTGACCATATTTATTCTCCTTTTGGGTTAAAGTACTGGGATAACATTTCCGGTTGGCTTCCAAGCGTAGCAAATTCAATATGCCATCAGACTTCCGCTATGAACCCTCTGCCATGTTGTCGCGGGGCACGCCGTTTGGGCCTGCCGGTGGTTCCGGCTGATCCGGTTTCACGGCGTCCTGAAACAATCCGGGTTCGTCGTACCCGACACTGATGCGGCGACCTGCGGGGTGATGGGAAACAATCGGTTCCTTGCCACGACAATCCGCATTTGCCATTGGCGATGCTGTTTCACTTGGGGCCACCTTGCCATTGGTTGATGAATCCAACATCTGCGGCGGTGTTGATTTCACGCTGGAATCTACCGGTTCGGCTGCGGGCGAGCCGTTGGAGTCGTCCTGGACAGCCATCGGAATAGCCAATAACTCCGGCACATCACCCAGAATTGATTTATTCTGCCGCAGATTACGGGCCAGAGTGTCCAGATACCGGTGGAAACGCGCCTTGCCGCTCAACAGCGATGCCGATCTCTCATGGTCCGGGACCTCCGGCGTGTGATTGAAGTAAGCCCGGATGCTCAGCCCCACCATTTCCTTGAGTATCAGCAAGTCCAGATTCTGACGTTTTTCCAGTTTCTGGAGTTTGAAAAATACCCCTTCAACGGCTTTAAGTATTTCTGCCTCGCGATCCGAGCGATAGGTCGCCAGCAGGGTTTGTGTCGCCGCGTCGGCGACTACCCACGTAAAGGCTTTCCCAAGTTCGGCGGCTTGGGCCTTGGCGGCATCGTAGGCTGGTCGGCTCAGGCTGATTGAAAATTTGATCTTTTCATCGTTCATAACTGATACTCATCCTCTGGGCTATGGTTTGGTAAATTGCTTTGTAAATGAATCTCTTCCGCTTGCGTGTTGTTGCCATCCGTCTGAGTTGTAGACGCTCCCTGAGAATTCGCATCCACTACTATGGATCGTGTTCCATCGGCTTGCATTTGATCGCTGCCATCAGCATACACACTGTCCATATTGGCCCTTGCCGAAACGCTGGGATCATTGAGCCATGCAATCAATGGCTTGCCCGCTAAATCGAGCCTCCTGGCCTGATCTGGCGGCGGAAGTAAACGGCTTGTAAATCGTGGATCCGCGTAATAACGCAGTTTGGAACATTTAATCGGTTTACAGCCGGTAACAAATATCAGTTCCTGCTCCGTTGGGAATTCCCGTACATCACCCGGTTGAAGTAAGGGTCTTACCTGTTCACTGTAACTCACGCCATGATGGCCGCCGGAGAACATTTTGGCCGGTTGGCTGTAACCGGCCCGGTATTCCACCACGGTTCCTGTCATCTGGCTGATTTTCTGCTGGGTGATCGGATCACTGGAGGCAAAGGTGGTCAGAATGTGGCAGTTATCGAGAATGGTATTGTGCGGGCCATACTGCTCAATAATGTCGTTGAAGGATTGGACAATCAGGTGCGCCTTGATGCCGTAACCCGCCATCTGGCGCAAGTTTAGGGAAAAGAAGTCTAATTTTCCCAACGTGGGGAATTCATCGAGCAGCAATAGCAGCCGATGCTTCTTGGGCCGGTTATCCGCATCCGCCTCTATGTGTTCCATTAATGTTCGGCAGACCTGATTGATCAATAGACGAATAAGGGGCCGTAATCTGGCCGCATCCGATGGCGGTGGCTGGATATACAGACTCATGGGTCTGGTGCCGCAGACCAGATCGCTTAACTTAAAATCACTGGTACTGGTGTTCCGGCAGACAATCGGATCGGCATACAGGGTCAGGCAACTGGCGGTGGTGCCGCGTACACTGGCCTGGAATTTATCGGGCTGGGCCAAAAGTTCTCGGGCCACCAGTTGAATCTCCGGATGGGGTTCCCACAAACCGGTTCCGGGATTCCGGCGATGGGCCGCCGATGCCATGGCCTGGCAGGTGATCTGAAAGTCCAGCAATCTCTGCCGAACCACGGAGAGGTTTTTGCGATCAGGCGGTTCGGTATACAGAACATGGAGAATCAAGGCCACCAGCAGTTGTGATGCCTGCTGATCCCATATATCCAGTGTCTGCTTGGCCCCGGTGGGATTAATAAGCATCTCCACGACATTTTGGGTATCACGAATCTCGGCGTCACCGGGCCGAATCTCCAATAGCGGATTGATTCGTACCGAATCCGTTCGGGTGGGATTGAAAAAGACGGTATGGGAGAATTTGGTGCGGAAGCCCGCGGTAATGTTCCAGAGTTCATTTTTAACATCATAGACCAATACACTGTCAGTCCAATTCAGAAGGGTTGGGACAACATGGCCCACGCCTTTGCCGGACCGGCTGGCACCGGATACCAGTTGATGTTCCGGGCCATTGTATGTCAGCAGTTCCTTACCCAGTAATCCCGCAACTGTACCGTGGCCGGATAGTAAGCCGGCCTTCCGGATGTGGGCACGCGCCGCCCAACGATCGCGGCCTATCACATCGACCGCCGGCGGACCTTGCCGCCGGAAGACAATTAACAGCGCCGTCGTCGGCAGCATTAATCCCAAGGCTATCAGGCCGGCTTGGTTGAAGGCCTGTGAATGATCCCTACCGTACTTCTCATACCAGCCAAAAACATCCCAGGGCGGATAGAGCATTAAGCGTCCAATACGGATTCCCCAGCCCAGCTTGGGATTATCGCCCAGCCGATAGGCGGCCCACTGGATGCCGACCACGAGGCCCAGCAACATCGCCAGCGCGTACAATATTAGAATCCATTTGCGACTCATTGGTGAACCTCCGGTTCCAGATTCTGGACGTGATCAAAGAGCGTGCGTTCAGGCAACCGACTATTGGATTCCAAGGCCAGCTTACCGGATCTATCCAGGCGAAGCGTTACCGTATTGCCCACACGGATTGAACTTAACAGGCGCGTTTGGTGGGTGACATAAATCTTCTTTGGCGTCGTGATCATTGCCAGCGGCCCGGTATGAAGTTCCCGCGAACCGGCGTATCGGCCCGTGATCGTCACCTCGCGTGGCAGCCGGACAGCGGGCCGTTTGAATTCGCCGGCGATGTCCGTAAGAACCTGCCGGTATTCCACCGATCGAAGGTGGGCCATGGCCCCGACTTTGAATGTAATGGCCTTCTGATCCGGGCCGGTAAATTCGGCCAGTCCCTGACCCACCAGCCATTGCCGACGACGTTCGAGCGCCTGGGCAAACTGGCCGTTCCAAGATGATTGGGGCGTCTGGCCCGATTGACTCGGATGGAGTCTCGACGTCAATTGGGAATCCAGCCAGGTAAACGCCCGTGCATCCACCTGCTGATCCAGACTGTACGCCGAGACAATACAGAGATCGGTCTGGCCACGTCGCGCGGCGGTGAATTTCTCAAAGACCGGGGCATCAATTCGGAACTGGTTTTCCGCCACTTGCTGCACACCTGCACCGTTATGCCCGGCGACAAAGACCAACTTGGCGGTTGCCGACCGAATCCGGGCGGCGGACTGATCCGGTGTAACTTCCGAACGCTGCTTGGCCAGAAAGGCTCCATGATCCACCGTGGTGTAAACGCCACCATGGTTCTGCGCCACCATTGTTATTTCCCGGGCGAGAACATTCTGCCGATGAGCTTTTGATCCCAATTCGACCACAGAACCAGATTGTGCCCGGCGGAAGTTCTCATCCTCGGGCACCTGACTGTAATAGAGTCTGCCGGTGCAATCCCGAACCACCACAAACCGTCGGTCACTGATCTCATCGACACTCCCCTTGGCCACCAATGCGCTCAGAATCGGTTCGGCCAGAGCATCTCTGGTTCCCAGCCGCTCAACATATCCTGCCTGGTTGCCCAGTGTTGCGTAAAGGACTTTGATGATGTCGTTGCGTTGGCCCAAGTCACGGAGCTTGAACCCAAATTCCGGGTCTAACATCCACCATGTTCCTTTGCCCTTCTTTGCCAGGTCCATGGTCTGGAGGAACTGCAATCGCCCCAGTATGCGTGTACGATCATCGGCACCAAAGCCGATGCGTTTATCGGGATGCAGATCAATTTTGCCAGATTCCAGATGCCGTTCAACCATCCGATCTAAAGCGGTGAACCGTTCAGCCTCAATCTGGCTGTCCTGCTCCCGCCGGATGTCGTCAGCGCTGCATGGACCAAGTATTTCGGTGGCCACCTCTTCGGCTCGTCGGCGAATGCCGTAAGAGACATATTGCCGGGGGATAACCAAGTCTGTATTGTCTTGTTTGATTCCCCGACACAGGATGTGGGTATGCGGGTTATCCGTGTTGTAATGATTGACCGCCAGCCACTGTAATGGCGTTCCCAAGTCCCGTTCGACCCGGGCCATGACGGTGCGGATATACTTATTCGTATCCGGCAAGTCACCGGCATTTTCAGCCGAGACGATCAGGCGGAAATGATGCCGGTCCTGCTCCCATGTCTGGACGATCTGCCGGGCATCCAAGTCCTCCTGCGTGGCGTCATAGAAGACCCCATGCTGGCCATCCAGACTGGCGCTTTCTCGGCCTACATACGACACATGCCGTAACACGCTGCCGTGAACTTTGCCGGGGCGATGGCGGCTCACATGAACCTTCACCACCACCCGTTGCAAACGATCAAAGCCCGTACCCTGGCCAGTTCCACGACCGGCTTTGCGAGCCTTGGATGCGGCGGAACTTCGACCCTTAAAGCCGGCGAGTCGGCGTGCCAACTGACTGTTGATGCTGGGTTCACGGGCGTGGCCGGATCCCGTGCGGCCAAGGCGATCCCGATCATACGGATCGGGTCGGATGGGTGATGGCTGGCCGTTCTGATCAGGCCTGCCGGAACGGCTACGACCGCTTCTGGAGGCTCGTTTGGGATGTTGATTGGATCGACTCATTGTACACCTCCCAATTGAAACAAGACGGCTGAAAATAGTGGAACCCAGAAGAACCCACGAAAACGCACTGGGTTCCTCGTAAGTAGCGTTAAAACAAGCAGATACAGAAATCTGGGTTCCAACTCCTTTATCCTGCCTTCCAATTTTAATTTGTATTTCATGGGCATTTTCTATTCCAACTCATTTACGCTTGTCATTACTAAAGTTATTAACGACAATTATACCTAACGGAATCCAAACGTCAAATCGGGGGTGATTGGAGAGCGTTCCGATGGCCGGACATGGGCCAGCCAGGGCATTGAATCCGGGGTACCTTGCAGGGGCAAGGGCAATTCAGAATGGGGGCGGCTGTGGAGCGGGCGGAGCGTTCGGCTGGCATGGCCATGGGGCTGGCGGCACACCGAAACGAGGCGTACTGGGTAGATGCCAGCCGATGGAAAGGGGTCGATATGGCCTGGCTCCGAGGGTGGCGGCGGGGCAACGGTTGGATGGCCTGACGGCGTGATCCGGCAATCATATCGGGCATGAGTTGGGCGTATCCGGCGGGCAATTTTTCGGCATCAAGGATGGGGGAGGCACAGGCGGTAGTGTGCCTTCATGGTTGCCGGATTCGCTTGAGTTTCAGGGCTGGGTTGTGGCATCCTGAGATACCTTGGCCAAGGTGTTGGTACGGCTTTGGCCAGCCATTTCGGAAGCCCATATTCCATGCCAATGGCACAGCCCAAACCAGCCAGTTGGGTCCCGTAGTGGCCATGTACACCACCAAGTGAAAAGACCGCAACCGAGCGCCGGCAAACAAGGCTCGCTTGGCTTCATCGACCCGGATATAGGGAAGTTTTTCCTGCTTGAGCCAGTCCTCCACCTTTTGGCGGAATGGAATTTTGGGGGCGTTTATGCCAACATCCTCCGCCGGGATCGGCGCGGGGAATGGGGCTACCGCCAAGGCCGTATCGCCGGGGCCGGATAATGCTCCATCCGGCCTGCTGGCCGGTATGATCCGGTTCTTGTTGTCGGGCGTTGTCGGCATTGCGCCGACATCCTCGGCCATACCATGGCCGGGGATTTCGATGATGGCGGCAGCAACAATTGACCCGGCATCCGATGGGTCCCGGCGCGCCGGGACGTCTCCCTGGCGGGATATTGCAGCCGCCGTATCGGGGGAAGTCGCCTGTGGATCATCAACCTGTGTGTTCATTAGAATTGCCCGGGTATCCGGTTGATTGACCGGCAGCTTTGCCGGTTCAGCGGCCAGTCCATTGTTCTCCCGCATGGCCGCATTAACGGATTCGAGCAATGGAAAATCGCCCGGCTGGGTCATTCGATAACGCCGGATCGGGCGGGTCTGTAATCGGTAATAGTTTCGCATAATGTTTCTCCTGTTTATTGGTAGCATCGTCAATACCTTTGCGGTGTAAACCGGCGGGGGCTGGCATGTTCAGCCAAACCCCCGCCATGTTCACAAACCGCTTAACCAAGCCATTAACCTGCCGCCAGCGTTAGCGCCCTCTGGTAGGCTTCCTGCTTGGCATGATGCGAACTGCCAAACCAGATGGATTCCAGTTGATGGTCGGCCTTCTCAAGGGTATTGGTGCCCTTAAAGTTCCTCTGGTGGTCAAAGTATTGGCTTACCGCGTTGTACGCCGCCCAAGCCGTGCCGGTAACACCCGGCAGGGTATTGGTGGGATTGGTAAAATTATCCTGAAACTGATGGAATATTTTTCGGCGGCGCATCTCCGCCCGTTTGCCCGTGGTCGGCGGTGTACTGGCATTGAAGTATCTTTCCAGTTCTCCGCCGGTCATCTGCTTATCGAGCATGGTATGCAATTCGGCATCAAATTGGTCAAACCGGGCATGGATGATACCGAGTTTCTCACGGGCTTCCGATACCCGTTCGGATAAGCTGGGGCGGTGGCGGATACTGATGCCTTCGCCCAGTCCATCACGTAAGGCCAAGTTGAGCGTATTCTGGCAAACCACCCGTATGGTGGTTGGAAACAGCCGCAAGGCCTTGGAACCGTCATGGGAGTTGGTAAGCAGAATATAAGGCTGGATCGCATCCTGCGTACCGGCCATATACTCGGTGGGAATACGGGCCAGCATCCAGACTACCCGGCCATCCTTTAGTGCGCCGGCAGTCTCAAACATGGCCAATTTGTCGGCCACCAACGCATCGACAAAATCGAACGATTCCCAGTTTTGAAAGATACGGTAATGATCGGATACTACGCCGAGCACCGTGCCGGTATCCTTGCGGACATTGGCATACTTGTTACGTACCAAAGCCTCTTTGCCCAGTTCCCGGTCAAAGGCCTTGAGTTCCCATTGTTCGACCTCCCAGTTCAAGCGCGCCAGTTCAATGGCTTCGGCGCTGGTAACGGCATTGGCCACTACCTGGCCAAGTTTGTGCCATGCGGGAGTACCGGTCACGAATACCGCCGGTTGTCCAGTTGAAATATCCAGTTCATGCGATTATGCGGAGCTCTGCATAATCGCATTTATGCGCAGTCCATGATTATGCGGAGTGAGGCAGGTATGAGATTATGGACTGACTGAGGGACGCTGATTTCCACGCACTCGCCATGTAGAACAGCTCCGCATAATCTTGACGCTTTTCTTTGCCCATTTGGGCAGAAAGGAAGGCGTTTATGTTGGATCAGGTTTTTCGCAATCCGGCAGTGCTGGCACGCATTCGGGCCAATCCGATCGAGCCAATTATTTGTCAGTACGTGGCGTACCTCGCCGACCGGAGATATTGCACCTACGTACTGCATCAGTACACTCTTGCGGTTGAGCATTTTGGGCATTGGCTGGGACGCCGGCCTGTCGACCGCCGGACAGTTGATCGCTTCATCAAGCGGCGTGTCCATCGGCAACGCACAACGCCTGCATGCCGCAAGATCGCCTGTGTCAGGGCGGCCCTGAACCGGCTGCTTGAGATGTTGGGGCGGGATAAAGCCGGCAATGGAAGCGGCATCCTTGAGCAACTCATAGCACGGTATGCGGGCCATCTTTGTCAGGATTGCGGCCTTTCCGAGGCCACAATCCACTATCGGCTTCGTTATGCTCGTGAACTGTTGCGGCGATTACGCATCCGGCGCACCAGACAACTTCTCTCCTGGTCGCCGTCCCAAATCGCCAGATGCACCTCGACGCTGGCAGGTAGGTGTAAACCGTCAAGTGGTCAGGCGCTCGCTTCCTCCATTCGTTCTTTTCTCCGATTTCTTCTGATGGAGGGCTTGATTCGCCAGGATTTGGCCGCAGCGGTGCCCTCGTTTGCAAGCTGGCGGCTCGCCGTACTGCCCACGGTGGTTGATCAAACTGACTTGGAGAAGCTGATCAGGGCCGTGGATGATACCACGCCCATCGGTATGCGGGATCGGGCGGCTCTGTTGTGCCTGACAGAATTAGGACTGCGCGCCTCTGACGTTGCCGCCATCGAATTGGAAGCGGTGGATATAACTGCGGGGATTCTCCGCTTCCGTCGCCCCAAGCAACGATGTCAAACGGAGATGCCTTTGCCTCCCCGGCTGACCTCGGCCATTGACTTATATATGCGCCGTGGCCGGCCGGCTGGCAGTTCCCGTTGGCTGTTCGTCATCCATCGCGCTCCCATCGGCCAAAGACTGACCGCAGGCGGCATTGGCAGAATCGTAACTCGTCGCGCCGCCCAAGCCGGTTTGGCGGATCGTATCCATGGCCCGCACGTTATCCGCCATTCCGTGGCTACCGCCTTGATCAACCAAGGGGCGTCGATCAAGCAGATCGCGGATCTATTGGGACATCGCAGCATTGACACGACCAGCATTTACGCCAAGGTGGACTTGCGTTCATCGGTCGGGGTAGCTCTTCCATGGCCACGTCTTTTCCGGCGGGAGGTGCGGCCGTGAAAAAGCAAAAGACCATGGTTGCGCTCGTCAAAGAATACCTATCCTATCGTCGATCCTTCGGCCACGAATTGAAGGCAGCAGGATACCTGTTGCTTCAGTTCGCGAAGTTTGCCGATCATGCCCGACATCATGGTCCGTTGACGACGGATCTGATGCTGCAATGGGTCGGCCAGCGTGACGATTATTCGGCAAGATACCGTGCCGAACGACTCGCCGCCGTTCGCAATTTTGCACGACACCTGGCCGCACAGGATGGCCAAAGTGAAATACCCGATCAGCGTTTGTTGGGTTACACCCAGCGTCGGCGGCAGCCGCACATTTATACAGAGGAGCAGTTACACGACCTTCTCATTGGTATCGCCCGGTTGAATCCGACTTATCCGCTACGTCCACACACATACACCGCGCTGTTCGGACTGATCGCCAGCACCGGCCTGCGAATCTCCGAGGCTCTTGCGTTGCAACGCCGCGATGTCGATCTTGATGCCAGTATTCTGTACATCCGGCAGAGCAAATTCCACAAATCGCGGTTGGTGCCCATGCATCCGACTGTAACTCGGGCTTTGCGGTGTTATGCCAAACGCCGCGATGAGGCTCGGGATACGCGATCAGGTACAACGTTTTTCGTCGGTCGAGACGGTTGCTCCCTCTCACATGCCACGGTTCGCATCACCTTCCGGCGTCTTTGTACGTCTCTTGGGCTGCGCAGCAACGGGGTGCTGCCGCGACCGAGGATACATGACCTACGGCACAGTTTTGCCTGTCGACGATTGCTGCAGTGGTATCGCGATGGCGTCGATGTTGCACAGGCCATCGCTTCGCTATCGACATACCTCGGCCACGCCAGGGTAACGGATACCTATTGGTACTTAAGTGGAACGGCCGAACTGTTGGCCATCGCGGGCCAACGCTTTGAACACTTTACACACCCAGAAAGGAGACCCCAACTATGAAAACTTCAATAACACCATCAGCACACGGTACGCACGCCGATTTGCTTGGGCTGGCACTGGAGCGTTACTTTTGTCGCTATCTGATCGACCAGCGGCAGTTAAGCCCCAAGACCATCGCCACCTATCGGGATACATTCAAATTGTTGCTGGAATTCATGGAGCACTCTGCCCGAATTAAACCGGATCACTTGTGCGTGCGCGACCTTGATGCCCCTCGAGTGCTGGCTTTCCTGGATTATCTGGAACACACGCGACGGAATAGTCCACGCAGCCGCAACCTTCGTCTTGCAGTTGTCCGCTCATTTATGCGTCATGCTGCGGCAGTTGATCCGTTGTTACTGTCCGTAGCACAGCGAGTATTGGCGATTCCAATCAAGAGGTTCGAGCGAACGGTGGTTAAACACCTTACCCCGACGCAGATTCTGTCCATATTGAATGCACCGAATACGTCTACGTGGGTAGGCTTCCGGGACCGCGTGCTGCTGACGATTTTGTACAATACCGGTGCTCGCGTCTCCGAGGTCGCAGCTTTGAACGTTGGCGATTTACAGCTTGATATCAGCGGCTCGCTTCATCTGCATGGCAAGGGGCGTAAACAAAGGACCGTCCCGCTGTGGCGAGAGTCGGTCCGGCTCCTGCGCCGCTGGCGGCATCACATTGATCCATCGCCCCAGGCTCCGCTATTGCCCAACGCCCTTGGCGGACGCATCACCCGCTCCGGCATTGAATACCGTCTCCGTGTGGCTCTTAAAAAAGCAGCCGCCATGGATGTCTCGCTGCGCGGATTGCGTGTCTCACCCCACGCCATCCGTCACACCACCGCCATGCACATGCTGCAATCAGGCGTGGACCTGTCCGTGATCGCCATGTGGCTGGGCCACGAGAGCCTCCAGACCACCCATCAATACCTCAATGCGGACTTGGCTTCCAAGAGGCAGGCGCTGGATCACCTCAAAGCCCCGCCGACCAAACGCCCCACGATTCAGCGCCCACAGCGGATCATTCAGTTCCTACAAAGGTTGTAAATTATGCTGAGTGCAAATGCTCGATCTCCCCCTGTTTTACGCGGTCCCGTCCACCAGCTCCGCATAATCATGGACTGCGCATAAGTGTGACATAAAAACACCAAGTTACAAGCCCCGATAGGGACAAGCCTTTCATAAAACAATTAAGAAAATCCAGTTGAAACAAACCACTAAAAGCATCGGATTCATAAAGGGGAGAGAGAGTACCCGCCGCCAACCTTGGCGGCGGGATATCTCCGCCTCCACTACACGGGTAGCACCTCCTGCGGAATCAATTCCGCCGTTGGTGCGTGGCCGGCGGCAGAGCGTTTCCGCTTGCCGGCGGGCTTGCCCGTCCGGTTCGGACCAGATGTCTGATCGGGTTGCGCTTGTTCGCCCCGTGCAATAAACTGGAACCGTTCCACCACCGTTCGCACCTTGCTGCGGGCCTTGCCTTGGTCATCCTGCCAGCGGTCGAGCTTTAAGTGCCCTTCCACCAGAACCGGATCACCTTTTTTGAGATACTGGCCCATAGTCTGGCCCGGCTTCCCATAAGCCGCGCAGTCCATAAACAGCACCTCGTCCCGCATCTGACCGTCGGCGTCCTTCCAGCGCCGATTGACCGCTAATCCGAATTCGCAGACAGTTGCCCCACTGGGCAACGTGCCTGTAATCGGATCCCGGGTCAGATTGCCCAAGAGAACCACCTTGCTGAAGGAACCCATACAACACCTCCATAAAATAGGAGCCAAAACGTAGAGAGCCTAAAGGCGCGTCGGCCCATCGCCGCCGCATTTTTTTTCACCTCCGGCCTACGCCAGACAGCGAGGCCGCGAGGTGAAAAAAGAATCAAAAGCCCTCTGTTTGAGCCGGGGATGTCCGAGGGAACGGAAAAAAGACATGCCACCGCGCACGTCTGGAATCCCGGCGCACCGGGATGAAGCCGGAGCATGGCAAGCGCAGCGGTGGCTTTTTGTAGTGGACTTCGGACCGGGACCACGGCGATTTCCTTTTTCCCGGTTATGCCGCAGGGATCATTGCCTTGAGCATGAAGAGAAGGCACCACATTTTGGCGTTACGCCAACGCATTTTCATGTCACATATATGAGGCCAGCAGAAGGGGCGTGCCAATATTGGGATTTAACGCCCGATAGAAAGGAAACTTTCCTGCTAAACCATTTAACTGAAATCTTGCTGACATTCTGTATGATTTTTGTTGAGTGCCAATAGCTCGACTTTTGCCGATTTTTCATCTTCACGCGGCGCGGCAAAGTTGATCCAGCAGCATGAAGTGTAATCGCTTGGGGAGTTTTATCACCCCCGTATGTTTGCACGGCTTTGCCAAAACCTCGTACCAGCACAATCGCCGTACCGCGGCGATAGCGTCGCTGAAAGTCACTTCCTTTCGCGCGTACCACGGATCACGGTGCGGCGCGATGCGGTGCTGGAGCCACAGGCGACGGAAGATCAGGCTCACCAGGCTGAAGAGGCCCAGCAGGCAGGGGGCCGTGCGCAGCACGCTTTGGGCCGACCAGTTCCGTGGCGTGGCGAAGCCCAGATGCTTCCGCACTTCCTGGAAGGTGACCTCAATACTCCAGCGCCCCGTATAGAGACTCACGATCCGATCCGGCGGGAGCGTCGTGTCGGTGCTGTAGAAGTATTCATCCCGGTGCGTGCCGGCCAGATCGTGAACAAAGACCCAGCGCACGGGAACCAGCCCTTCGCCGCCCTTGTACCAGTGGTCCTGGTCCCAGACCAGTTCGACGCGTCTGGTCTTGCCGCCGTACCAGTCCACGGTGAAGCGTCGGCGTGGGGCCTTGGCGACCGCCTGCGCGGGCGCGGGAAGTTTGCATCCCTTCTTGCGAGGCCGGCCAGTCTGGCCGCGTTGCGGCGCGGGGGCCGCGTAGAGATTGGCGTCGCCGTGGAAGCGGCTGACCAGGCTCACGTGTTCATCATGCCGTCGGCAGAAGCACGCCAGAGCATGGCTGGCGTAGCCGCCATCGCTCACCAGAATGAAGG